>NZ_JBSTYL010000006.1:0-205621 GCF_054052465.1 Aeromonas enterica
CGGGGGGCCCCTTACCGCTCCCGGGCCCCCCGGGGTTGCCCCCCCCGGCGGCGGGGGCCCCGCCCCCCCCCCCTCGATCGGATACGCTTCCATGAACATATTGATGGCACTCTCCCAGCTCGAAGTGACGGGAGCTGAGGTCTATGCTACCACGGTCGGTAACGAATTGACCCGGCGTGGTCATCAGATTTTCTACGTATCGGACACGCTGACCAAGCCGACCCGGGGCCCCGTGTTCAAGCTGCGTTTCAACAAGCGCAGCATACTGCGCCGCTTCTGGCATGTGTTTTATCTCATCTACCTCATCAAGAAGCACCGTATCCAGTTAGTGCATGCACACTCCCGAGCCTCCGGCTGGAGCAGCTATGTGGCCTGCAAGCTGACCGGTACTCCCATGATCACCACGGTACATGGCCGCCAGCCGGTACACGCCTCCCGCAAGGCTTTCCATGCCCTCGGGTTCCGGGCCGTTGCCGTCTGCGAGGATATTGCCCACCAGATCGTCGACAATCTGGGGGTGGATCCGGCCATAGTGCAGGTGCTGCGCAACGGCATCGAGACTGACAAGTTTCAGCCCGTGCCGGCCCCGGACAATGCAACGCCGGTGATCGCCATCATAGGGCGGCTGAGCGGCCCCAAGGGCGAGCTCTGTTATCGCCTGCTGGACGAGGTGCTGGATCTGGATGCCTGTCAGGTAAGGGTGGTGAGCGGCAGTCAGCTGCCAGAGCGTTTCCACCGCTTCCAGAACCAGGTCGATTTCGTTGGTTATGTGGATGATGTCCCCGCTTTGCTGGCGGGATGTGATCTGGTGATCGGTGCCGGCCGGGTGGCGATGGAGGCACTGTTATGCGGACGTCCTGCTTTTGCCATCGGCGAGGCCAAGGCGATTGGACTGGTGACGGAACAGAACCTGGCCGAGGCGCTGGCCAGCAACTTTGGTGACATAGGCCCCCGAGATCTGGCGATCGATTTTGCCGCTTTGAAGACACAGATAGCACCCGCATTGGCCAGCAAGAGTGTGCCTGAGGCCGTTCGCCAGCGCATTCAGGTCGAATATGGCTTGGCGGGGGTGGTGAGCGGGCTGGAGTCCATCTATCAGGATGCGGTGGTCGAAACCCTGCGCCGCGAGATGCCGGTCATCATGTACCACCGTTTCATCGAGCACGAGAGCGAGAAGGGGGTGCACGGCACCTGGATGCCGATCGCCATGTTCGAGAAGCATCTTCGCTTAATGAAATGGCTGGGTTATGAAACTCTGACCTTCCGCGATCTGGCGGACAAGGGCTTTATCCATCGCCTGGAATATGGCAAGAAGTTCCTGATGATCACCGCCGACGACGGTTATCAGGACAACCTGACTCGCATGCTGCCGCTGCTTGAAAAATACGGTTACAAAGCCGTGGTGTATGTGGTGACCGGAGAGGAGCATAATCGCTGGGACGTGGAGCATGTCAGCAACCCGGATACTCAGGTTTCCTTGATGAATGGGGAACAGATAAAGGCCCTTGTGGCCTCCGGCCATGTGGAGATCGGTGGCCATACCCTGACTCACCCCAGGTTGAGCAAGCTGGCATCCGAGCAGCAAGCCCATGAAATTCAAGAGAACAAGCGACAACTCGAGATCCTTCTAGGCCACCCCTTGCTATCGTTCGCCTACCCTTATGGAGATATGGATGAGAGTGCCAAGGTGCAGGCACGGGCCGCAGGCTACCGTTTTGCCGTGGCGACCAACAGTGGTCCCAGAGCCATGCATCAAGATCCTTACCGGATCCGTCGCATCGCTATTTTCCCTCGTACCGATGTTTTTGGCCTGTGGCGCAAAATCCGGGGGAATTATGTATTCAGAAAATAAGGCTATGGTAGAGAGAAATATGCCGTTAAAGACAGAAATTTCAGTCAATAAGTACCCCTTGTGGCTGCGCAGTGACCAACTTTTCCCTCTGTTAGTTCAATTGTCAGCCTTTCTGTTTGGTGTGTTGGCGCTGGCCGTGCCTAGTGGTTATTCCTACGGCCCCGCCCTACTGTTACTGGCAGGTCTCGGTTTTATTGGCATCAAGCGCTCTGCTTGGAGATTGTCGCGTGAGTTCCAATTTATCGGACTTGGCTTGTTGACGTATTTTATCGTTATGGCTATTTCTGTCTGGCTGGATGGTGGCAAGATAAGCGAAATCGACAGGGCCAGCCGAGCATTGATGGCTGTCGTAATGTTGCCCTTACTAGCTAGCGTACCAGTACGCCTGCCTATACTGCTGTCAGGTTGTGGTGTCGGTGCTCTCCTCGCATTTGGCATCGCCATTCATGATAAGTTTATCTTGGGTTATGAACGGGCATTTAACGATATAATGCCGATTCAGAGTGGCAATATTGCAATGTCGTTGGGATTGTTTTGCCTGTGTGGCCAATTTTGGGCGCAGAAGACGGGACGGTTCATTTTCTCGCTATTTATGTTGCTTGGGACCTGTGCTGGGATGGGGGCCAGTTTCCTCTCGGGTACGCGCGGGGGTTGGGTACTGTTACCAGTTATTTTATTTACTATCGCGATGTTGTTTAAGGAGTGCCTGTATCGCAAGGCGACCTTGGCTATGATTGTAGGGGGCTTGTTATGTGGTGGATTTTTGATTGTCCAACCGCAGAGTGGTGTGGAAGCGCGGATAGAGATCGCTCAGAAAGATATCAGTCAATATCTCGACAAAACCAACCTCAACACCTCTTTAGGCATAAGGTTTCAGCTTTGGCAGAGTGCTTGGCAGAGCTTTACCGAAAAGCCGTTATTTGGTTGGGGTAACCATGGGGTTAGGGAGTCTCAGAAAGCGCAGTTGATACGTGGTGAGATCAGCCAGTTTATCTATGATTTTAACTCCCATGCCCATAACCAATTCCTCGATGAAATGGCAAAACGAGGTATTGTTGGCCTTGGTACGTTGCTGATGCTGCTGTTGATTCCCCTACTCTTAGTAAAAAAACGTTTGCACCTACCCCATGATTATGATGTGCATTGTGGGGCTGCATTAGTTATTGTTACTGTCTTTTCATCGGTAGATTACTGTCTCAGTCAGGCTTTTTTTGGTCACAATTCAGGTATTACTTTTTTTGTTTCATCCTTGGTTATGGCTGCATCTATTGTTTTAAAGGGAAGTCAAAGCAAATAAAAAATTAATGACGCTAAATAGGAAGGTTATACAGTTTTATGAGTATGGTTAGTTTTATAATGAACTCTAATATGAAAATTAAAGAGGTGTGGTGTGAGGGTTTGCATTTCAATTATAGTTTTAAATTATAACTCCTCAAAATATACAATTAATTGTATTGATAGTATATTAAAAGGTTCATATCAGCAGTATGAAATAATACTGGTTGATAATAATTCGAATGCAGATGAACGTGGTATTATTATTGATTACTTGAATGTCAAAAATAATGATAAAATTCTCTTTATAGAGAATGATATTAATTTTGGCTTTGCTCTTGGCAACATATTTGGAGTGTCGGTAGCAAAAGGAAAATACATATTTATTCTTAACAATGATACTCTGGTGGATGAGTGCGCGCTTGATATACTTCATTCATTTATGGAGGATAATCCAGACGTATCGTTGTGTATACCATCTCAGTATAATAAAGATGGTGTATATCATCCATCCTTTGCCTATTTACCATCAGTAGCTAATCAGTGGTTTGGTAACGGGTTGTGTCGAATGTTAAAACCATCAGAATATATGGATAGGAGGAAGGAATATAAAGCTCCATTTCGTATCCAAATGGGCAGTGGAGCATCAATGTTTTTTCGCGCATCTGATTATTTTAAAATTGGAGGTTTAGATCCTAATTTTTTCCTTTACTGCGAGGAAGAGGACATCTGTATTAGAATGAGAAAAGAAAAGATGAATATATTTTTTGTCCCAGATGCAAAGATAATTCATTATGGTGGTGGGAGTACGAATAGAAATATAGAGGTGGAAATAGAATTTTATAGATCTTTGTTTTATTTCTTTGACAAAAACTACAAATATTTTTCTGCAAAACTTCTTAAGTTTAGATTTTTTATTAAAGAACTCATAAAGTCATGTAAAAAACCAACCAGACTTAAGCTACTTTTTGCCATGATAATATATTCATCACTGTCTCACTCATTAAGACATAAACAACGAGGTTTGAAGGGTTAGTTTTATTAAATAGTTGGTGATCTTGATAGAGGGTAACTTAAATTGGGTTGCTGTCTTCGTATTTTTAAGATGATTGGGTTTATAATAACGTAAATTTAAATTTTTTTAATTTTAGTTTATAATCTAATCATCTTGAAATTTTAAAAAAACTACCTGGAGAGAATATCTTTAACCAAATTTTAAATATTAAAATATGTGCCGGGTAAGGAAATTATTATATTAATAGTGAAACCTATTTTCGTGTGAAGCGGGCACACCAGTAACTGGTGAAAGAACTATTCTGTTCTTTTCGTTACTGGCGAGGCGTATATTCGTAGTCAATTATTTATATCTTGTCGTGAGCTATACCTACCTTAGTCCAGAGTTGGGCCAGTCTATCTTGCACATTCAGGACTTCCTGCTCGGGATCCCGGTGGTCGGTGTCGATGAACTGATAGCGGGGGTGGGAAACAGGGTTGGCAATGGTCGAGTGGCCCAGCGGGGAGACAATTGTCAACAGTGGTATGTCCAGTGCCTGTGCAATATGGCGGGGGCCGGTATCGTTGCCGACAAACAGTTGGCAATGGGCGAACAGCCCCACTAGCTCCCGCACCGAGCGGGTCTTGATCTGATCAAACACGCTGGCCTGCAAGGCGGTAGGCAGCAGCGGCTTGAGACCGCGGTTGTACTCCTCCTCTCCCGGTCCGCAGTAGATCAGGATCTGGGCGTTGTGCTGTTCGATGAGCCATTGGGCAACTTGGGCGAAGCAGTCGATGGGCCAGCGCTTGTAGTGCCCCAGCGAGTTGACGCCCATGGCGATCAAGGGCCGAGCGAGATCGACGCCAGCCGCCTGCAAGGTTTCCCGTCCCTGCTGCTTCTCCTCCTCGCTCAGCCAGAGATGGTAATTGCGATCTTCTTTGGCCAGTTTGAGGGGCTTGAGCAGCGAGAAGCGGTCGTCGATCAGGGTACTGTTGCCCTGGAATTCGGTGTCTTTGCGAAAGCGTACTATGTGGTTGTGGCCGAGCCGCCAGGGGAAGGAGTCAAATCCTATCCGCAACCTGGCGCCGGAGAAGAGACAGGTCAGCAGGCCTATCATCTGGCCTTGGCTGTTGACCACCACGTCATAGTGTTCGCGGCGGATATCCAGCAGCAGGCCCTTCATGTAGCGCCAGTCGTTGCGCCTGGCCTTCTCGATAATGAGGAGTCGATCGATATTGGGATTGCCCTGCGCCATACCCGCGCAATAATCCATGACCAGATAGTGAACTTCCCCGGTTGGATCGTTCTGCTTGAGGTTGTTGCACAGCGCGGTGGAGATCAGCACATCCCCTATCTGTTTGGTTTGTACTACAAGGTATTTCATAAGGCAGGCCTCAATAGAGGTCGTTGTTGAGCATCAGCGTGACAGCATACCGCACAAGCGAGTCAGATGCTGTCGGTCAGGAATGAAAATCCGATCTGGCTCAAGCCAATGGCGGTGTGGTACAGGCTTGGAGTAGAAGCCCGTCATTGACGGGCTTCTCGCAGCCATTACTCGATGTTCTGGATCTGCTCGCGCATCTGCTCGATGAGCACCTTCAACTCGACGGCGGACTGGGTCACCTCGGCGTTGATGGACTTGGAGCCCAGCGTGTTCGACTCGCGGTTGAACTCCTGCATCATGAAGTCGAGACGGCGGCCACAGGCGCCACCCTTCTTCATGATCTTGACGGTTTCGCTGATGTGCATCTCCAGTCGGTCCAGCTCTTCGGCCACGTCGATCTTCTGGGCCAGCAGCACGATTTCCTGCTCGATCCGGGCCGGATCCAGCTCCACCTTGGCCTCGGTCAGGCGATCGGTGAGCTTCTGGCGCTGCCACTCGATGATCTGCGGCAGGTGTATGCGCACCTTCTTCACTTCCACCTGGATGCCATCCAGACGCTGCTGGATCAAGTTCTTGAGGTTGGCCCCTTCGCTGGCGCGGGAGGCGATGAAGTCTTCCATGGTCTGGTCAAACCCGCCGAGCAGCTCGGTGGCGACCGCGTCCATGTCCTGCTCGGCGGCGGCCATGACACCCGGCCAGCGCAGCACGTCGACCGGGTTGAGCTGGCCTTGGCCCGCTTCTTTCATTACCCAGTTGGCGCTGTCGATGATGAGCTTTGCCAGCTCTTCATTGATATGCAGCTGGCTGGCGGCGGCCTGAGCGGCTTCGAAACGCAGGTTGCACTCCACCTTGCCGCGTTGCAGCTTGGCACGGAAACGCTCACGCAGCACCGGCTCCAGGCTGCGCAGTTGCTCCGGCAGACGGATATAGGTTTCCAGATAGCGCTGGTTTACCGAACGAATTTCCCAAACGGCTGTGCCCCAGTCGCCCTTGAATTCCTTGCGGGCGTAGGCGGTCATGCTGTGAATCATTGATTGTTCCGGGCTTGATGAAGTGGGCAGCCAGTATACTCAGCCAGACTTGTCCCGTCAGCCATAGCCGTGGCGTTAGCACCCGTTCCGGCTTTTTGTGGGACTAGGCCCAGCACGGCCCAGACTCCTCAGCAAGGGTGATAGACACCGATTAGGGTGCGGTTCCTCACCGTTGTGATGGCCGTTCACGACTGATCGGGAATAGCTTCTTAGCGGCTGATATTTGGGGCTGGATCACTTATACTCCTTCGCCAATTTGAGCCAGCCCAGAGGTCCGTTCCATGTCACGTCCCAGCGATCGCAGTGCCGCGCAACTTCGCCCGGTTACCATTACCCGCAATTTCACCAAACATGCAGAAGGCTCAGTGCTGGTGGAGTTCGGTAACACTCGCGTGCTCTGCACCGCCAGCGTCGACACCAGCGTACCTCGCTTCCTGAAAGGGAAGGGCCAGGGTTGGGTCACCGCCGAATACGGCATGCTGCCGCGCTCCACCCATTCGCGCATGAACCGCGAAGCGGCCGCCGGCAAGCAGAGTGGCCGTACCCTGGAGATCTCCCGGCTGATCGCCCGCTCCCTGCGTGCTGCCGTCGATCTGACCGCGCTGGGCGAGCACTCCATCACGGTGGATTGTGACGTGCTGCAAGCCGATGGCGGCACCCGCACCGCTTCCATTACCGGTGCCTGCGTGGCGCTGGTGGATGCGCTGAACTGGATGGTCGAAAAAGGCATGCTCAAGCAGAGCCCGCTCAAGCAGATGATCGCCGCCGTCTCCGTCGGCATGTATCAGGGCGAAGCCATCTGCGATCTGGAGTACATCGAAGACTCCGCCGCCGAGACCGACATGAACGTGGTGATGACCGAAGATGGTCGCATCATAGAGGTGCAGGGCACCGCGGAGGCCGAACCCTTCACCCATGAGGAGCTGCTGGCGATGCTGGGGCTCGCCAAGGGCGGCATTGAAGAGATCATTGTGCTGCAGAAGCAGTCACTTGCATGATTTTAAAAACGCGGCCTGGTCCGCGTTTTTTTATACCCCCACACAAGTAAACGACAAGCCAAGCAAGGAGCCAGAATGAAAGCCTACCAGCGTCAATTTATCGAGTTCGCCCTGGAGAAGCAGGTCCTCAAATTCGGTGAATTTACCCTGAAATCCGGTCGTAAAAGCCCCTACTTCTTCAACGCCGGTCTGTTCAACAGCGGCCGCGATCTGGCCCGCCTCGGCCGCTTCTATGCCGTCGCCCTGATGGATGCCGGCATCGAGTTCGATGTGCTGTTTGGCCCGGCCTACAAGGGGATCCCCATCGCCTCCGCCACCGCAGTGCAGCTGGTGGAGCAGCACGACGTGGACGTGCCCTGGTGCTTCAACCGCAAGGAGGCCAAGGATCACGGCGAGGGCGGCAATCTGGTGGGCAGCCCGCTCAAGGGGCGCATCATGCTGGTGGACGACGTCATCACCGCCGGCACCGCCATCCGTGAATCCATGGATCTGATCCAGGCCAACGGTGCCTCCCTGGCTGGCGTACTGATCGCGCTGGACCGTCAGGAGAAGGGCAAGGGGGAGCTCTCAGCCATTCAGGAGGTGGAGCGCGACTATGGCGCTCACATCATCGCCATCATCCAGATGAGCGACCTGATCCAGTATCTGGAAGAGAAGCAGGCCGAGCAGCCGGCGCTGGCGGCGCAACTGGCCGCCATGCAGGCTTATCGCGCCCAGTACGGCATCTGATAGTCGGCTGGCCTTATAAGGCGTGACGTCAATACGGCGGCGCCCGTCGCCTGCCCGGGGGATCCGGCAGGGAGCGGGCGCCGTTTTTTCATGTTTAAAAAAGTGCGTGTCGTGGCTTGAGCTTACCCTTACAGTAAAGGTTAGGGTTTAGCGGTCGGCAGCCAGTTTGGCCGATTGGTTCCGAGGAGGAACAGCATGAGCACCCAACTTCAACCCCCCATTCATCTGCAACTGCCGCTCAGCGGCATGAGTTGCGCCAACTGCGCCAGCCGCATCAGCACAGCCCTCAACCAGCTCGATGGCGTGACGGCCACCGTCAACTTCGCGCTGGAGCAGGCCGCTATCGACCTTGCCAGCCCTGACCGTTTGCCGGCAGTGCTGGAGAGCATCAAGGCGCAGGGTTACGGCTACGGCCACGAGACCCTCTCCTTCCAGATCAGCGGCATGACCTGCGCGGGCTGTTCAGCACGTCTCAACAAGATGCTGGCGGCGCTGCCGGGCGTGCTCTCGGCCGAGGTCAATTTCTCCATCGAGCAGGCCCGCATCGAGCTGGTGCCTGGCATGCAGACCCCGGCCTCGTTGCGCGAACAGATAGAGGCGCTTGGCTTTGGTGCCCAGCTGGCGCAAGGCTCGGCCAGTGCGCGCCGCCAACAGTTGCAGGCGCGTGAAGAGCAGGAGGCCGCCGCTGCGCACAAGGCGTTGATCCAGGTGGTTATTTCGGCCCTGCTGACCCTGCCGCTGCTGGTGGGCATGATCGCCATGGCGGGGTTGCTTCCCTGGCATATACCTGCCTGGCTGGAGCTGATGCTCGCCACCCCGGTGCAGTTCTGGATTGGGGCCCGCTTTTATCGCGGCGCCTGGCTCGCCCTCAAGAATCGCTCCGCCAACATGGATGTGCTGGTGGCGACCGGCACCAGTGCCGCCTACTTCTACAGCCTCTACCTGCTGCTGACCTTAGGCGTGGCCGCCAGCGGTAAACTCTATTTCGAGGCGAGCGCCATCATCATCACGCTCATTTCGTTGGGAAAACTGCTGGAGGCCCGCGCCCGCCGCAGCACCCAGTCCGCCATTCGCGAACTGATGGCGCTGCGGCCGGAAACCGCCACCGTCTGGCGCGGCGAGGCGTGGCAGAGCGTGGCCATAGATGAAGTGCTGCGCGGTGATCGGCTGCGGGTGCTGGTGGGCGAGCGGGTGCCGGTGGATGGCAAGATAGTGAGCGGCGAGAGTGAGCTGGATGAATCCATTCTGACCGGCGAAAGCCTGCCGGTGCCGCGGGGTATCGGGGAGAGCGTGCTGGGCGGCGCCATCAACCGCTCTGGGGTGCTGGAGATCGAAGCCACCACAGTGGGGGAGGATTCCAGCCTCAGCAAGATCATCGCCCTGGTGGAGAGCGCCCAGATGGGCAAGGCGCCGCTGCAACAGCTGGTGGACAAGGTGTCCGCCGTGTTCGTACCGGTAGTGATGGCCATCGCCCTGTTCACCCTGCTGGTGTGGTACGCCATCGGCAACGACTTTGGTCAGGCGCTGCTGGCGGCGGTGGCCGTGCTGGTGATCGCCTGTCCCTGTGCGCTGGGGCTGGCCACGCCGGCGGCCATTGTCACCGGTACCGGGGTGGCGGCACGCCACGGCATTCTGATCAAAGATGTCGATACCCTGCAAAAGGCCCATGCCATCAAGGCGCTCATCTTCGACAAGACCGGCACCCTGACCCAAGGCCGGCCGGTGCTGGCCAGCTGGAGCGGCAACGACGAGCAACTGCGGCTCGCCGCCGCTCTACAGCAAGCGAGCGAGCATCCGCTGGCACTGGCCATGCGCGAGGCGGTCGGCACAGACGTGGCGCTGCCCCAGCCGGAAGCGGTGGAGGTGCGGGTCGGTGCCGGTATTGTCGGCCAGGTGGCGGGTCACTCGGTCGCCATCGGCAATGGATCCCTGCTGGCTCAGCTCGGGATTGAGCTGCCGCAGCAGGATGAACAGCCTGTCGACGGCGCGACCCGGGTCTGGCTCGCCATCGACGGCGTGGTTGTCGGCATCGCCGCCCTGGCCGATACCCTGCGGCCAGAGAGCCCGGAAGCCATCGCCACCCTGCGCCAGCGCGGCATCGCCAGCTGGCTGGTGAGCGGCGATGCGCCGGCACCCGTGGCCCATATCGCCGCCAAGCTGGGGCTGGACGGGGCATTCGACTCAGTCCTGCCCGCCGGCAAGGTAGACAAGGTGGAAGCGCTGCGCGCACAAACCAGCGGGCTGGTAGCCATGGTGGGGGACGGGGTGAATGATGCCCCGGCGCTGGCGGCGGCGGACGTGGGCATCGCCATGGGCTCCGGCTCGGACGTGGCGATGGAGACGGCCTCCATCACGCTCATGCGTTCTGACCCGCGGTTGGTGGCCGATGCCATCGACATCTCGGCGGCCACCTGGCGCACCATACAGCAGAACCTGTTCTGGGCCTTCGTGTTCAACATCATCGGCATTCCGCTGGCGGCGCTGGGGTATCTCAGCCCCGAGCTGGCGGGCGCGGCCATGGCTCTGAGCAGCATCACGGTATTGAGCAATTCCCTGTTACTGAAACGCTGGCAGCCCAGAGCGGGCAGCCGGCGCCAATCTGAATCGCAAAGGAGTCACCCATGAACATCAGCAAGGTTGCCAAGGCCACGGGGCTGACCGCCAAGACCATCCGTTATTACGAGAGCATCGGCCTCATCTCGGCGCCGGTACGCAGCGATAACGGCTATCGCAGCTACACCGAGGGGGCGCTGCGGGAGCTGCGCTTCGTCAAGCGGGCGCGGGAGACCGGCTTCAATCTGGAGGAGTGTCAGGAGCTGCTGGCGCTCTATCGGGACGAGCACAGAACCAGCGCCCAGGTGAAGAAGCTGGCACAGGAGAAAATAGTCGATCTGCGTACTCGCATTGCCGGCTTGCAGGCCATGCTGGCCTCCCTCGAGGGGCTGGTCTGCTGCTGCCATGGGGATGAAAGCCCAGAGTGCCCCATCCTGGACGAGCTGGAACGCGGCTGAGCGGTCCTGCCGGCAGGCCGGGATCTGGCGTCATCGACTGACCAACTGCTTAATAACAGACGTTTTATTGTTGGCCCGGAAGGGGTAGTGGTAGACTGTGCGGCTCTTGTACAGGGAGTACGCAGTTGACTCAGAGTGTGACACGTCAGGTGAAGCAGGCCATCATGGCCCAGCTCTATACTCACGCCTCATTCAGCCTGCCTTGCCTGGGTCTGCTGGCGCTCGGCTGGAGCCTGTTGTTCCACGATTACCTGCCCGCCGGCGAGGCGCTCGGCTGGCTGGCGCTGGTCAGCCTGCTGCTGCTGTGTCGCGGCTGGCACCTGCGCTGGCGTCAGCCCCGGCTGGCGCAGATCCCCTTGCCGGTGCTGGAGCGCGAACTGTTCATCGGGGTGACCATCACCTCCATCATCTGGGCGCTCGGCGTGCTGCTCTACATGGACAAGCTGCCCGACACCTATCGCGCCGCCATGATGATGCTCTCCAGCCTGATCCTCACCGGCAGCGCCATCATGCTGTTTGGCAGCCGCCGCTCCCTCTACGGCGCCGTCTTGCCGCTCGGGCTGGCCATGTTGTTCGAGCTGGGGGCCGGCAACGAGCAGGAGCGGATCGTCTCCTGCATGCTGGCGGGCTATCTGTTTGTCTTCTTGCCGACTTTGCTGCGCCGTCTGCGGCGGGATCAGGTCGCCTCCCTCTATCACCGCTTCTCCAACGCCGATCTGGTGGCCGAGCTGAAGGCGGTCTCAGAGCACCTCAAGCTCACCTCCCGGCTGGACGGATTGACCGGCATCGCCAATCGCGCCCACCTCGACTATTGCCTTGAGCGGGCCTGGCGCCGCTGTCATCGCGCCCGGGCGCCTTTGTCACTGGTGCTGGTGGATGTGGATTACTTCAAGCAGTTCAACGATCTCTATGGTCATCAGCTGGGTGATGAATGTCTGCAGCAGGTGGCGGGTCTATTGGCCGAAGTGCAGCGCCGCGAGGATGATCTCGCCGCTCGCTACGGCGGGGAGGAGTTTGCTCTGCTGCTGCCCTGTACCAGCATGCAGGGGGCGCTGCAGATCGCCGAGAACGTGCGGGTGGCGCTCAAGGAGCTGGGCATTCCCCACCAGAAATCCCTGGTCTCCGGCCGTGTCAGTTGCAGCTTCGGAGTGGCGACCCTGGTGCCGGATCAGAGCGGCTCCATCGCGGAGCTTATCCAAAAAGCGGATGCGGCCCTCTATCAGGCCAAGCATAATGGGCGGGATCGTATCGAAGTAGCCTTGATGGGTAAGGTTGCCTGAGTTTCACATGACAGATTTAAAGAGGTTGTCTATGCAATGTCATCGTATCGAAGAGCTGCTGGAGTTGTTGCAGCCTGCCTGGATCAAGGAACAGGACCTCAGCCTGGTGCAGTTCGTGGCCAAACTGGCGGCGGAAGCCGGCTATGAGGGTGCCTTGTCCGACCTGACCGACGACATGCTGATCTACCACCTCAAGATGCGGGAGTCCGACAAGCAGGCGATGATCCCCGGCCTGGCCAAGGATCATGTACCCGACTTCAAGGAAGCCCTGCTCAAGGCGCGCGGCATCAAGTAAAGATTGCTCCAGATGGAGCCTTTGATGGTGTTCAAAGGAATCTCTGAGAAAGGCGTTTCGTCAACTGGCGACACGCCTTTTTTGTTGCTTGAAATTGCGACATCACTCGAACATTAGATACATTTTACCCACACAATTAGCAGGTTGTTTAAGATATAATCCGCCCCATAACAAATAAGGGAGCTGTGTCTTGCAATGGCCGATCATGAAAAAATCGATATCAAGGATGTCACCGGCGATGTAACGGGGACGTACAACCCCAATACCTTCAAAGCCGGCGATGACAGGTTCAATCCCGGCAACCGCATCTACGTGAGGGCGCAACCCGGTTACTGGCAGCGGGTGCGCAAGGCCATGGGCTGGTTCTTCGTGGTGCTCTTCGTCGCCATTCCCTGGTTGCGCTACGACGGTCGCCAGGCCGTGCTGTTCGACATCGGTCACCAGCAGTTCCACATCTTCGGTGCCACCATCTGGCCGCAGGATCTCACTCTGCTGGCCTGGATCTTCATGATCGCCGCCTTCGCACTCTTCTTCGTGACCACCTTCCTCGGCCGGGTCTGGTGTGGCTATCTTTGCCCGCAGACCGTGTGGACCTTCATGTTCATCTGGTTCGAAGAGAAGCTGGAAGGGGCGGCCAACAAGCGGCGCAAGCTGGATGCGGCGCCCTGGAGTGGCGAGAAGCTGGCCCGCAAGGGCGCCAAGCATCTGGCCTGGATCCTGCTGTCGCTGGGTACCGGTCTTACCTTCGTCGCCTACTTCCAGGATGCGTTCCAGCTGGTGCCTGACTTCTTCACCCTGCAGGCGAGCGGTTGGGTCATCTTCTGGGTGCTGTTCTTCGCCGCCTGTACCTATGGCAACGCTGGCTGGATGCGCGCCATCATGTGTATCCACATGTGCCCTTATGCCCGCTTCCAGTCCGCCATGTTCGACAAGGACACCTTCATCGTCGGCTACGACACCAAGCGTGGCGAGACCCGCGGTGCCCGTGCCCGCAAGGCCGATCCCAAGGCGCTGGGGCTGGGTGACTGCATCGACTGCGATCTCTGCGTGCAGGTCTGCCCGACCGGCATCGACATCCGCGATGGCCTGCAGTACGAGTGCATCAACTGCGGCGCCTGCGTCGATGCCTGTGACCAGACCATGGATCGCATGGGCTATCCGAAGGGGCTGATCAGCTATACCACCGAGCACAAGCTGGCCCACAACAGTACCCATGTGGCGCGGCCCAAGCTGCTCGGCTACGGCCTGGTGATGGTCATCATGCTGGGGGTGTTCGTCTACAACGCCATGTCCATCATGCCCATGGGGCTCGACATACTGCGGGATCGCAACCAGCTGTTCCGCGAGAACAGCGAGGGGCTCATCGAGAACACCTATACCCTCAAGATCCTTAACAAGACACTGCATGCCCAGACCTATCAGCTGGATGTGGAGGGGCTGCCGGAGCACCAATGGTTCGGTCCGCGCGAAGTGACCCTGAAGGCGGGCGAGATCTACACCCTGCCGGTGAGCGTGGCCGTCGACCCCTTCAACCTGAAGAAGCCGACTCTGGACATACAGTTCGTGCTCAAGCGGGATGGAACGGCAACCGATGACAACAAGGGCACCCTGCGCCAGGCCAGCAAATTTATCAGCCGGCTGTGATGCCTGAGAGAGCTATGGGTGGCCGCCCCCCAGTGACCGCAGTGATGGCAGGAAAGCGTGGCGCAACCGGTTGGGTTGAACGCCATTGAACCGAGTGGTGATAGACTGGGGCGCAACGGCGCCCCTTTCTTATGGTGGATGACATGCGTTTCAACTATTCCGACCTCAATCCCGATCTCATCATGGACGCGCTGGATCTCAGCGGCCTGCGTATCGACTCCGGCCTCATCGAGCTCAACAGCTACGAGAACCGGGTCTACCAGTTTCAGGACGAGGATCGTCGCCGCTACGTGGTGAAGTTTTATCGTCCCGGTCGCTGGAGCCGGGCCCAGATCCTGGAAGAGCACGACTTTGCCGCCCGCCTCAATGAGGCGGAGATCCCGGTCGCCGCCCCCATCGTCTTCGCCGGCGAGACCCTGCTGGAGCATCAGGGCTACCCCTTCGCCATCTGGCAGAGCGTGGGGGGCCGCCAGTTCGAGGTGGACAACCTGGATCAGCTGGAGTGGGTGGGGCGCTACCTTGGCCGTATCCACCAGATAGGCGCCAGCCGTCCCTTCCATCATCGCGTCCGGCTGGATGTAGAAAGCATGCTGCACGAGCCGCGTCAGCTGCTGGCGTCCGGCGAGTGGTTGCCGAGCGGGCTGGCCAAGTCCTTCTTCGGGGTACTCGACGAGCTGATCAAGCACGTCTGTGACGCCATGACTCTGGATGTGGCACAGATCTCCCTGCACGGCGACTGCCATCCAGGCAACATACTGTGGCGCGACGGTCCCATGTTCGTCGATCTCGATGACTGCCGTACCGGCCCTGCCATCCAGGATCTCTGGATGCTGCTCAACGGCGAGCGTCACGAACAGCTGATCCAGCTCGATACCCTGCTGGCGGGCTATGAGGAGTTCATGGAGTTCGACCCGCGGGAGCTGGCGCTGATCGAGCCGCTGCGAGCCATGCGCATAGTCCACTACATGGCCTGGCTGGCCCGGCGCTGGGAAGATCCGGCGTTTCCACGCCACTTCCCCTGGTTCAATACCGATCACTACTGGCGCCAGCAGATCGCGACCCTGCATGACCAGCTTGAGGCGCTCAAGGCGCCACCGTTGACGCTGACGCCGGGCTGGTGAGTATAAGAAGGGGATGCGGGTTGTCGGCATGGGGCCATGGCGATTGCCAGTGGATGGCGCGCCCAGTCGTTGAACCGCCGGTGCGCCCCTTTGCCATTGACGCCAGCTTGGCGACGCAATAGGCTTGGCACTGCTTCGGTTCGCCGGGCGTGCCTCACAGTGATCCCTTTACAGGAAACGTCATGAAAAAAGTACTATTTTTCCTCGCTGCCATGCTGATGATCCCCATGGTTCACGCCGCCCCCGAATTCAAGGAAGGCGTTAACTACGACGTGGTCAAACAGACGGGTAGCGCCCAACCGGAAGTGCTGGAGTTCTTCTCCTACTTCTGCCCCCATTGTGCCAAATTCGAGCCGATTGCCGCGGATCTGAAAAAGAACCTGCCGGAAGGCGTGCCGATGAAGAAAAACCCGGTGGCCTTCCTGGGTCGCGAGATGGGCCCGGAGATGCAGCGTGCTTATGCCGTTGCCAGCCTGCTGAATGTTGAAGGCAAGCTGACCCCGGCCATCTTCGACAAGATCCACACCCAGCGCCAGATCCCGCAGAGCCGCACCGACGTGAAGCAGATCTTCGTGGATAACGGCGTGCCGGCCGAAGAGTTCGACGGTGCCGTCGACAGCTTTGCCGTCTCCGGCATGGTTTCCCAGTTTGACCGCAACACCGAGAGCTACAACATCCGCGGTGTGCCGGCCTTTCTGGTGAATGGCAAGTACATGGTGAAGATCGAATCCATTACTTCCCAGGAGCAGTTCAACCAGCTGGTGAAATTCCTGCTGGCCAAGAAAGATTGATTGCTGACTGACCTGATGAAAAAAGCCCGCCGGTGCAAACCGGCGGGCTTTTTGTTTATCGGGGCTGGAGCCGGGACTGCTCGACGCTGAGAGGTTATTCCCGATTCAAATTTGGCAGTCCCGTTGGGAGGGCGCTGGGCGCGGCAACCGGGAGCGACGGCTGATGCCCTCTGCCAGCCAGACCAGCAGCAAGATGGCCAGGATCAGGGTGGCAGCCTGATCGTAACGGAACAGACTCAGGGACACATAGAGCTGCTGCCCCAGCCCGCCTGCGCCCACCACCCCGAGTATGGTGGCGGCCCTCAGGTTCATCTCGCCGCGATAGAGGCTGTAGGCCAACCACTGGCGTGACACCAGTGGAAACAGACCGTACCAGAAGCTGGCAACGGGGCCGGCGCCGCTCAATTGCAGGGCGAGGCGAGGGGCCTGATCCGCGTTCTCCAGCGTCTCAACGAACAGCCTGGCCAGCACCCCAGTGGTGTGCAGGGTGAGCGCCAGTATGCCCGCCACCGGCCCCAGCCCGACCGCGATCACCAACAAGCTGGCGAAGATGAGCTCCGGCACGGACCGCAGCAGGTTGAACAGCAGCCGCAGCGGCCAGCAGTGGCGGGCGAGGCAGGCCAGCGGCAGGGCCAGCAGGGCGCTCAACAGGGTGCTCAGCAGCGCCATCTGTATCGTATCGAGCAGGCCGGTGCCGACCGTCAGCAGGAAGGGTGTCGACCAGTCCGGTTGCAGAAACTCGCCAACAAACTGGCCCAACCCGCCGAGGGAGAAACTCAGCATGCGCCAGTCGAGCTGGTGGAACGCCATGGCGCTGGCCAGCCCCAGGCAGACCAGCAGTTGCAGACCGGGTGAGCGGGTGTGGCGCAGCCAGGCGCTGAGGCCGTCAGCCAGTGTCACCAGCAGGATGAAGGCCAGCAGCAGGGTCACCACCTCACCGCCGGCAAACATGCGCAACGAGAGTTCGAGCTGCTGACCGAGCCCGCCGGCACCGACGAAGCCCATGATGACGGAGGCGCGCAGGGCACACTCCCAGCGATAGACGGTGTAGGAGAGCAGCTCCTGACGCACCGCGGGCAACACGCCGTACCAGAGCGCCTGCAGCCGGCCGCTGCCACCGAGCAGCAGGGCGCGGGCCGGTTGCAGGGCACCGCTCTCCATGATCTCGTTGTAGACCTTGGCCAGCATGCCGCCGTAGCTGACGGCGATGGCCAGGATGGCGGCCAGGGGGCCGAGCCCGGACAGGCGCACGAACAGCAGCGCCCAGATGAGCTCGGGCAGGCTGCGCAGCAGAATGGCGATGAGTCGGCTGAAGGCGCGCAAGGCGCCGCGCAGCGGGCTGGGGATGGGGCCCAGCTCGGCCAGCGACAGGGCGCGGGAGCCGAGGAGGGCGAACGGAATGCCGAGCAGCAGGGCGCCGGCCAGCCCCAGGGTCGCCACGGCCAGACTCTCCAGGGTGGCGGTCAGGGTCAGGGCGAGAAAGTCCTTATCAACGCGGGGTGGCCAGCTGGTGGCGAGGAAATTGCCCATCTGCCGCCAGCTCTGGCCATCGAGCAGACCGAGCCAACTGTCGGCCTGTTGCCACAGGCTGTAGCCGACCAGAGCCAGCAGCCAGGGCAGGGGATGGTGCCAGCGGCTCATCAGTCGCTGCACGGCAGTGCCTCCTTGTCACCGGCGTAGAGCGCGGCCAGCATGGCCGGGGTGACGGCGGCGGCGGGACAGTCGAACAGCACCCGTCCCTCGCGCAGGCCTATGATACGGGGAAAGCGCTCGAGCGCCAGTTCGACCGCGTGCAAACTGGCGATCAGGGTGCTGCCGCGAGTGCGGGCTTGTGCCAGCAGGGCATCCAGGCTGCTCTGGGCGAGCACGGGATCGAGGGCGGAGACGGGTTCATCGGCCAGCATCAGGTCCGGCTGCTGATAGAGCACCCGGGCTATGCCGACCCGCTGCAACTGGCCGCCGGAGAGCTCGCCACAGCGCTGTTGCCACTTGTCGGCGAGGCCGAGGCGAGCCAGTTCGGCCTGTGCACCTTGCGGATCGCAGGGGCGCAGCAGCGAGAGCAGGGCGCGACAGAGGGACCACTGGCCGAGTCTGCCAGCCAGCACGGCGGTCACCACCGGCTGGGAGGCGGGCAGCGGAGGCTGCTGCCAGACCATGCCGATCCGGCTGCGCAACCGCTGGCGGGCGCGGGTGGAGAGGGCCCAGGGATCTTCCCCCCAGAGGGAGAGTGCCAGCTCACCGCGCAACTCGGTGCCGATCAGCCGCAGCAGGCTGGTTTTGCCCGCGCCGCTCGGCCCTATGATGGCGACACACTCCCCAGCCTCGATCTGCAGGCGAAGCGGATGCAGGATGCGACTCTCGCCGAGCCGCAGCCCTGCTCCGTCCAGCGCAACGGCGATCACTTCAGCAGACCGGCCTGGGTCGCGGCCGCTTCGATGCCCTGATAGTTCTCGGGCCTGGTTTCGATGAAGCGGCTGGCTCGTTGCAGCTTGAGGATCTCGGCCTGGGCCGGGACGGCAGGATCCAGGCTGAGGAAGGCCTGCTTGATCTTCTCCTGCAGCGCTGGATCCAGGTCGCCGCGCACCGTCCAGTTGTAGTCAAAGTAGGTCGGCGTGGTCCAGATCACCTTGACCTTTGCGGTATCGACCTTGCCCTCTTCCACCAGCTTGTCCCACACGGAGGCGTTGAGCGCACCGGCCGGCACCTTGCCGGAGGCGACCCAGGCGACGGTGGCGTCGTGGGCGCCGGAGAAGGCGACATGGGCGAAGTCACGCTCCGGATTGATGCCCTGCTCGGCCAGGAAGTGGCGCGGCATCAGGTGACCCGAGGTGGAGGAGGGGGAACCGAAGGCGAAGTCCTTGCCCTTGGTGTCGGCCAGGGTCTTGATGCCGCTGTCGGCGTTGGCGATGAACTTGGAGGTGAACTGGGCATCTTCCTGACGTTGTACCAGCGGCACCACCTTGTCGGCCCGACGATGAGCCTGTACATAGGTGAAGCCCCCGAGCCAGGCCATGTCGAGCTTGCCGGCGGCCAGTGCCTCGACCACGGCGGCGTAATCGTTGACCGGCACAAACACTACTTCGCGCCCAGTCTTCTCGGCCAGGTACTCTCCAAGCGGGGCAAACTTGCGCTGCAGCTCGGTGGGGGCTTCGTCCGGGATGGCGGAGACCCGCAACGGCTCGGCGGCGGTGGCACCCAGGCTGGCCAGCAGGGTAGTGAGGGCAAATATCCATTTAGGGGTCATGAGCAGTTCCTTGTGGTCTGTCGTTCAGGCAAGAGAAAGGCCCGACACGAGTCGGACCTTTCAGTGGGGTCATGGTAGGGGGCCACTGGCGCTCTGCGCAAGATGGGCCCCTCAAAAAGGTACGTTACACCCCGACGTGGAACGCCTGCTTGAGATTGCGGATGAAATCCGCATCCCGGCAGAGGGTCTTGCCAGGGCTGTCGGAGATTTTGGCGACCGGGCCGCCGTTGCACTCCATCAGCTTGAAGACGATGTTCATCGGGCTGACGCCGGGCAGATCGCAGGTGAGCTTGGTGCCGATGCCGAAGCTGGTGTTGATGCGGCCCCGGAAGTGGCGGAACAGCTGCACCGCCTTGTCGAGATTGAGGCCATCGGAGAAGACCAGGGTCTTGTCGGTGGGATTGATGCCGAGCCGCTGGTAGTGGCTGATGGCCTTCTCGCCCCACACCACGGGATCGCCAGAGTCGTGGCGCAGCCCCTGATAGCGGCTGGCCAGCTCGAAGTCGAAGTCACGCAGGAAGGCGTCCATGGTGATGCAGTCGGTCAGGGCGATGCCGAGGTGGTTGGTGAACTCGTCCAGCCAGCTGGTGAGGGCGGCACGCTGGCTGTGTTCCAGCGGGAAACCGAGCTGCTGGTGAGCCTGGAACCACTCGTGGGCCTGGGTACCCACTGCGGGTAATTGGTACTTCTGGGCCAGCAGGTAGTTGCTGGTGCCGCGAAACGCTGGCAGCCGCTCCTTGAGGCGGCCCACCACGGCATCCTGCACCGCGTGGGAGAAGCGGCGGCGAGTACCGAAGTCGATGAGGTTGAACTCGCTCATCTCCTCGGCGCTGAGCTCCTGCTCCAGCTTGTCGATCTTCTGATCGAGCCGATCCAGCGCCTGACTGACGCCAAACTGGGGGTAGCGGAAGCGGTTGCGCATCTCGCTGATGATGGCGAGCACCGGGATTTCCCACAGGATGACATCCTGCCAGGGCCCTTCGACCCGCACATTGATGCGGCCATCCTGCTCGAATACTTTCAGCAGGGAGGCATCGAGCGGCTTGCGGCGCAGGTGGTCGAGGTAGTCGGCGGTGAAGAAGGGGCGCTCGGCCAGAAAATTGAGCTCGGGTCTGGTGAGGCGCAGGGAGCCTGCGAGGCGCAGCTGCTCCTCGATCTGGCCCATCATGGGCAGCAGATCCTCTTCGTTGCGGCTGTGGAACTCGGCCACCACCTCGGCATCCGGATAGCGATGGAACACCGCCTGCTGCATATGCAGCTTGTAGGCGTCGGTGTCGAGCAGGCTGGTGAGAATCGGTGGCATATCAGGCTCCCTGCAGGCTGGCGAGCGCGATGACGCGCTCCTGCTGCATAGGTAATGTGCAGACGCCGGTATCGGGTTGGAGGGTGAGGATCGGCGGCATATCAGGCATCCAGCAGGCGTTGTATATCGGTCAGGGTCTGGGCCAGTTCGGCGCCGGCCTCGATCATCTGGGCGCGGGCCTGGGCGACCGTCTCGGGGGCGATACCACGGCAGGCATCGAGGTGGACGATGACCCGGAAACCGGCGCGGCGCAGCTGCAGCACGCTGGTCTTGACGCAGTAGTCGGTGGCGAGGCCGCCGGCCAGCACTGTGTTGACGCCACGGGCTTGCAGAAACTCGATGAGTCCGGTACTGCGTCGTTCGGCCAGATCGTGGAAGCAGGTGCCGTAGGGGTGCAGATCCGGCTCGACCCCTTTCCAGACGAAGAAGTCGTAATCGATGGGGGCGGGCAGGCCGTCGAGCAGTTCGAAACCCCGGGTGCCTGGCACGCAGTGCGCCGGCCAGGTGAGATCGGCATTGGGCAAGTCCAGCGGCAGCAGCATGCCGGCGGGGTCGGAAACGGCCCAGGCGGCGTTGGCGGGGTGGGCGTCCTTGCTGCCGATCCGCAGCGTGGCGAGGGTGGCCTGAGCGTTGAGCGCAGCCACAATATCATCCCCGCCCACGACGGGCAGTTCGTTCGGGCAGAGGGGGGTAAAACCCTTCTGCGCATCAATATCCAGGCTGGCGACGGTTCCCATTGAGTGGCTCCTGCACATACTATTCATGTGATATTATCTACCAAACATTAATGGAAGGCGAGCAGGGCGATCGGCATGCTGAGAATGAGTCTGGATATGGTGGTGCTGCGGTTGCATAACGAGCGGCTCGAGCTGCTGCTTGAAACCCGCGATCGCCCGCCTTTTGCCCACTGCTGGCAACTGCCTGCGTTGCGCATCGACGAGACTCGGGATCGGGATCTGGACGCGGCTCGCCACCGGCTGCTGGGGGAGTGGGGACTGGGCCACTGCTACAGCGAGCAGGTCTGCACCCTCGGCAATCTGGAGCGGGATCCCCGTGGCTGGTCCACGACACTGGTCTATCTCTGTCTGGTCGAACCGGATGTTGAGGCCATTCACGGCTGCTGGCATCCGCTCTCGGCCCTGCCCGGCCTCAGCCTCGCCTTCGATCACACCCAGCTGATCGCCAGAGGGCTGGAGCGGCTGCGGATCAAGAGCCGTTACAGCACTCTGCCGCTGCAACTGCTGGGGCCCGAGTTCACCCTCTCCGAGGTGCAGCGCGCCTTCGAAATCATCCTGCAAACTCCCATGAACACGGCCGCGTTTCGCAAGCGGATCCATCGTGCCGACATTCTGGTGGATACAGGTCGCAAGCGGACCGGCAAGCAGCGTCCCGCCATCCTCTACCGGATGGAGAGCCCCTGCTGCGTCATGTTCGATCAGGTGATGCATGGAGCGGAAGCATGAACAAAACGCCATCCCGGGTGCTGGTGAGTGCCTGCCTGCTGGGTCAGCCGGTGCGTTACGACGGCCAGAGCAAGGGGATCGTCAGCGACTGGCTGACGGCGCTGGGGGCCGAAGGGCGGGCGTTGGCCTTCTGCCCCGAAGTGGCGGGCGGCCTGCCGACCCCGCGTCCCCCCGCCGAGCGACAGGGCGATCTGGTGCTGACCGCGATCGGGCTGGATGTGACTGCCGAGTTTGATCGTGGCGCCGAGCTGGCGCTGGAGATCTGTCAGGCGCAGGGTATTCGCTTCGCTCTGCTGAAAGAGGGGAGCCCTTCCTGTGGCAGCGGTCGCATCTACAACGGCCGCTTCGAAGGTGTGTCAGTGGCGGGCGAGGGCATGACCACGGCCCTGTTACGCCGCCACGGGATAGTAGTCTTTTCCGAAGATCAGTTGGCCGATCTGGCCTCTGCACTCTCTTTGGATCCCTCTTTGGCGGCAACCGGCAGCGGTTCCTGATCCCGCTGCCAGACGTCCAGCACCTCGTCCTTCTCCTGCCAGCGCTGGTTCAGCCAGCCCTGAAAACCCCGCTTGAACTGCTTGTCATTGAAATAGTCACCGACCAGCGCCTCATCCACCGGCAGCTCCTCGATGCGCACCCTGATGCGCTTCATCCGCCCCATCAGAAAGTCTTTGAACGGGGTCTCAGTGTTATCCGGATAGCTGATAGTGACGTTGATAAGGCTGTCAAACTGCTCCCCCATAGCCGCCAGAGTGAAGGCGAGCCCGGCTGCCTTGGGCGGCATCAGGTGACGGTAGCGGGAACGCGCGGCATCCCGCTTGGGTTCGGTGAAGCGGGTCCCCTCCACGAAGTTGATGACGGTGGTGGGGATGTGGCGAAACTTCTCGCAGGCGTTGCGGGTGGTCTCTATGTCCTTGCCGCGCAGATGTGGGTTGCGCAGCAGAAACTCCCGTGAATAGCGGCGCATAAAGGGCATGTCCAGCCCCCAGCAGGCAAGCCCCAGCAGCGGTATGTAGATGAGCTCGTGCTTCATGAAGAACTTGGGCACCGGCAGCCGATCCCGGAACAGGTGGCCCAGCACCACTATGTCGGTCCAGCTCATGTGGTTGCTGACGATGAGATACCAGCCATCCTTGTGCAGCTGCGTGTCATCCTCGATCTGCCAGTCGATGCGGGTGGTGAGGCGGATCACCAGTGCGTTGCAGGCTAGCCAGAGGCGCATGAAGCGGTTGTTGAGGCGGCTGCAGGCACGGCCACAGGCCGGCATGGGCAGCAGCAGCTTGGCCAGCGACACCAGCAGGATCAGGCTGGCGCACAGGGCGGTGAACAAAATGGTCAGGCTGGTGCTGATGAGCAGCACCAGGGGGCCGGGGAGCAGGGTTGGCATGGGCGTCGTTTACTGCGTCTTGTCCGCCAGCAGCTGGTCCAGAGTCTGGTCCTTCTCGCGCCAGATCCCGTTCAGCCACCGTTGAAACTCTTGTTGGAACTCGGGGTCATTGAAGTAATCCCCCACCAGATTGCGTTCGATCGGCAGAAAGCGGACCCGAACCTTGATCTCCTTGACCCGACCGCACATGAAGTCCCAGTAGCTGGGGATACCGTCCGGATAGGCGATGGTCACATCCACCAGCTTGTGCAGTTGATCGCCCATAGCCGCCAGAGTGAAGGCGATGCCGCCTGCTCTCGGGTGCAGCAGGTGGCGATAGGGCGGGGCCTGCTTGTCGTGTTTGTGGGCGGTGAAGCGGGTGCCCTCCACGAAGTTCATCACACTCACCGGAATGTGGCGAAACTTGGCACAGGCCTGGCGCGTTGTTTCTATGTCTTTTCCCTTCAGATGCGGTCTTTTTTCCAGAAATTTTCGGGAATAACGTCGCATGAAGGGGAAATCCAGCGCCCACCAGGCCAGACCGAGAAAAGGTACCCAAATCAGTTCTTTCTTGAGGAAAAACTTCAGGAAGGGGATTTTCTGATTGAAAATCCGCTGCAGCACCAGTATGTCGACCCAGGATTGATGGTTGGCAATGACCATATACCACTCATTCCGGCTCCCTTTGTCCACTCCGACCACCTCGAAAGGCGTTTTGATGATGGTTTTCTGGATCAGATTGTTGAAACCGATCCAGCAACTGGCGCAGCCGTCCAGCAGGGCATTGCAGAGGGTGCGCCAGCCCTTGAGCGGCAGCAGCAGCTTGATCAGGCCAAGCAGCAGTATGGGAACAAACCAGAAGAGAGTGTTGAGGAAATAGAGCAGGGTCGAGAGGCTGCCGCGCAGTCGCTCTATCAGCTTGTTGTGCATGAGTCGGGTCCGTCTTGTTGTCTGTGGGTGGCAACCAAGTGGTCAGATCTGTGGCCATAATATCAGCCGATGGCCCGCTAGACCATGCACAGGGCCATCGGCAGCCCGGGACTCATGTTTTCTGCATGCTGCCAATCAGCCGCTGCGTAGCCGCGACAGCAGCCGGTCCATGGCCCTGTAGCCGAGCGCCTCGATCAGGTGCTCCTTCTCGATGGTGGGTCGCCCCGCCAGATCGGCTATGGTGCGTGACACCCGCAGGATGCGGTGCCAGGCCCGGATGCTGAGTCCCAGCTTCTGGATTGCATTCTCCAAAAACTCGGCATCTTGCGGTGATAATCGGCAAATGTCATCTATCTCACGACTATCCAGCAGATTGTTGAGTTTGCCATTGCGGCTCAGCATCCGCTCTCGCGCCGCCAGCACCCGATCGCGGATCTGCTGGCTTGACTCCCCCCGCTCCGCCTTGCCGGTGAGGCTCCCTTTGGGCAGCAGCGGCACCTCCACCGTCAGATCAAATCTGTCGAGGAAGGGGCCCGAGAGTTTGCCGAGGTAGCGCAGTATCTGATCCGGGCTGGAGCGGGTCTGGCCGTCGCCATAGTGGCCGCAGGGGCTGGGATTCATGGCGCCCACCAGCTGGAAGCGGGCGGGGAAATCCACCTGACGGGCGGCGCGGCTGATGGTGATGTGGCCGGTCTCCAGCGGCTCGCGCAGGGAGTCGAGCACCTTGCGCTCGAACTCGGGCAGTTCATCCAGAAACAGCACCCCGTTGTGGGCCAACGAAATTTCACCGGGCCGCGGGTGGCTGCCGCCCCCCACCAGGGCGACGGCGGAGGCGCTGTGGTGGGGTGTGCGATAGGGTCTGTGGTGCCAGTGACCGGCGCGCGGGGTCAGCCCGCCGATGGAGTGGATGGCGGCGGTCTGCTGCGCCTCCTGCTCACTCAGGGGTGGCAAGATGCCGGGCAACCGGCTGGCCAGCATGCTCTTGCCGGTACCGGGCGGGCCTATGAACAGCAGGTTGTGGCTGCCGGCAGCAGCGATCTCCAATGCCCGCTTGGCCTGTGACTGGCCGATCACATCCTGCAGATCCGGCACATCGGGCAGGGAGTCCGTGGTCTGGGGATCCGGCAGCGGCAGCTCATATTGGCCTGCCAGCCAGGCGGTGACGGCCAGCAGCTGGTGGGCGGTACGCACCTCGGCATCCTGAATGAGGGAGGCTTCGGGGCCATTTTCTCTCGGTACCAGCAGGGTGCGTCCCGCATCGCGGCAGGCGAGCACTGCGGGCAGCACCCCGAGCACGGGGCGGATCTCGCCGGTCAGGGCCAACTCTCCTAAAAATTCGTGATCGAGCAGGTATTTTGCCGGTATCTGCTTGGAAGCGGCGAGAATGCCGATGGCGATGGCCAGATCGAAACGGCCGCCCTCCTTGGGCAGGTCGGCGGGGGCCAGATTGACCGTGATGTGTTTGCTCGGGAACTCGAAGTTGCCGTTGAGCAGAGCGCTGCGCACCCGATCCCGCGACTCCTTCACCGAGGTTTCCGGCAATCCCACCATGTTGAAGGCGGGCAGACCGTTGGAGAGGTGAACTTCCACCGTGACTTGCGGTGCAGCGATCCCCAGGCTGGCACGGCTATAAACCACAGCTAATGACATAAATCCCATCCTTGGTTTGATGTATGTGCTGGTTAACCGTTTTTTATTAGTTTTTTATGCCAGCTATCGCAGCGCGGCTTAGTCAAAATCAGAGTCTTGTCAGGTAAAAAAGGCTTGCCCAATAAAATTCACCATGCTAGTTCTAATAGCCATTCGCGGTGCAAACCGCCCCAATTTCACAGGATTTCCGGTTGTAACTATGAACATGGCCTCCCGTTTCGTCAGCATTATTGTGGTCCTAGTGGTGATTATTATCTCACCGCTCGGGGCTCGTTTAGCTGCACGGAACAAGGGATAGACCCACCACCGGACAGAACGAAACAAGCGACCCCCGAGCCTCACGGCCCGGGGGTTTTTTTTCGACCAAAGGACAGGATTTTCCACATGAATGGCGCGCAGTTTTTGGTACAGGCTCTCAAGAAACAGGGTGTGACCCAGGTGTTTGGTTACCCGGGCGGAGCCATCATGCCGGTCTACGATGCCCTGTATGACGGGGGTCTTGCCCATCAGCTCTGTCGCCACGAGCAGGGGGCCGCGATGGCTGCGGTCGGTTATGCCCGAGCCTCCGGTCAGGTGGGGGTCTGCATCGCCACCTCGGGTCCGGGCGCCACCAATCTGGTGACCGGCCTGGCCGAGGCATTGCTCGATTCCGTGCCGCTGGTGGCCATCAGTGGTCAGGTGCCCTGTTCCGCCATAGGTACGGATGCGTTTCAGGAGGTCGACGTGCTCGGCATGTCCCTCTCCTGCACCAAGCACTCCTTCATGGTGACGGATGCCGCCGATCTGGGCAGGGTGCTGGCGGAAGCATTTGCCATCGCCACCGAAGGGCGTCCGGGTCCGGTGCTCATCGACTTTCCCAAGGATGTGCAACTGGCTGCCGTGCCGACCCAGAGCCCGCTGTTTGCGGTGGAAGAGCCGGAGGCGCTCAACCCATCAGAGTTGGCGGCTGCCCGTACCCTGCTGGCCGCCGCAGAGCGCCCCGTGCTCTACGTCGGTGGCGGGGTGGGCATGGCCAATGCGGAAGTCGAGCTGCGCGAGTTTGCCTCCGTCACTGGCATGCCGGCAGTCACCACCCTCAAGGGGATAGGGGCGCTGGACCCTGACAGCCCCGTCTATCTGGGCATGCTCGGCATGCACGGTACCAAGGCCGCCAACTACGCGGTGCAGCAGAGCGATCTGCTGCTGGTGGTCGGTGCCCGTTTCGACGACAGGGTGACCGGCAAGCTGGAGGAGTTCGCCCCCGATGCCAAGGTGATCCATCTCGATGTGGACGCCGCCGAATTCGGCAAGCGCCGCGCCGCCGAGGTGGGCATCACCACGGATCTCAAGCGGGTGTTGCCCGCCCTGGCCATGGCGCTGGCCATCGATCCCTGGCGTGAGCACTGCGCGAACATGGCCCGCGACTATGCGTTTCGCTACGACCACCCCGGCCAGCCCATCTATGCCCCGGCCCTGCTCAAGCAGCTTTCGGCCCGTCTGCCGGACACCAGCGTGGTGGCCTGCGATGTCGGTCAGCACCAGATGTGGGTGGCGCAGCACATGCGCTTCACCAGCCCGCGCAACCACCTCTCCAGCGCCGGCCTCGGCACCATGGGGTTCGGCCTGCCCGCCGCCATCGGTGCCAAGATGTCGCGCCCCGATGACGAGGTGGTGCTGGTGAGCGGTGACGGCTCCTTCATGATGAATGTGCAGGAGCTCGGCACCATCCGCCGCGCCCAGCTCAAGGTGAAGATGGTGCTGATTGACAACCAGCGTCTCGGCATGGTGCGCCAGTGGCAGGAGCTGTTCTTCGACGGCCGCTACAGCGAGACCATCCTCTCCGACAACCCGGATTTTGTCGCCCTGGCTGCCGCCTTCGGTATCCCCGGTGAGACCATCACATGCAAGGAGCAGATAGCGCCGGCGCTGGAACGCCTGCTGGCAAGCGAGAGCGCCTATCTGCTGCATGTGGCCATTTCAGAGGAAGAAAACGTCTGGCCCCTGGTCCCGCCGGGAGTCGCCAACCACAAGATGATGGAGCAACGCCCATGAACCCGCACACCCTTGCACAACACACCCTGCATATTCACGCCCAGCCCAGGCCCGAAGTGATGGAGCGGGTACTGAGGGTGGTGCGCCACCGCGGCTTCGCTCTCTGCGCTCTGAACATGGAGCAGGATTGCCAACAGCTGCGGATCACGGTTACTGTCGAGTCGGAGCGTCCCATCCAGCAGTTGTGGAGCCAGCTGGTCAAGCTGGTGGACGTCTCCCGGGTCGATGCACTGGAACAGCAACCCCGGATCAGAGCTTAAGGAGCAACTGCAATGTCACAGCCTTCCCAATCCCCCACTCAGCCCAAGTACATCTGGTTCAACGGGACTCTGGTGCCCTGGCAAGATGCCCAAGTGCACGTCATGAGCCACGCCCTGCACTACGGCTCCTCTGTGTTTGAGGGCGTGCGCGCCTACGACACCCCCAAGGGCACTTGCATCTTCCGGTTGCAGGAGCACTCCCGCCGCTTGTTCGACTCCGCCAAGATCTACTGGATGGAGGTGCCTTACAGCGAGGCCGAAGTGAATGAAGCCTGCCGCACCGTGGTGCGCGAGAACGGCCTGAAGAGCGGCTATCTGCGCCCGCTGGCCTTTGTCGGCAATGTGGGGCTGGGGCTGCATCCGCCGATGGATGCCAAGGCCGATCTCATGGTCGCTGCTCTGCCGTGGGGCGCCTATCTCGGGGAAGAGGGGCTGAAAAACGGGGTGGATGTGTGCGTCACCTCCTGGAATCGGCTGGCCCCCAACACGATTCCGACTGGTGCCAAAGCCGGTGGCAACTACCTCTCCTCCCAACTCATCAGCCGGGAAGCCAAGCGCAACGGCTACGCCGAAGGGCTGGCGCTGGATGTTAACGGCTACCTGAGCGAGGGGGCGGGGGAGAACCTGTTCCTGGTGAAAAACGGCGTGCTGTTCACCCCGCCCGCCACCGCCGCCATCCTGCCCGGCATCACCCGCGACACCATAATGACGCTGGCCCGGGATCTGGGCTACGAGGTGCGCGAGCAGGCGCTGCCCCGTGAGGCGCTCTACGTCGCAGACGAGATCTTCATGACAGGCACAGCCGCCGAGGTGACACCTGTGCGTTCGGTGGATCGGATGAAGGTGGGCGCCGGCTGTCGTGGTCCCGTGACCGAGCAGTTGCAGAACGCCTTCTTCGGCCTGTTCAACGGCCAGACCGAGGACAAGTGGGGCTGGCTGACGCCGGTCAACGACTGATGAGAGAGGGG
This sequence comes from Aeromonas enterica, assembly GCF_054052465.1. Taxonomy (NCBI): domain Bacteria; kingdom Pseudomonadati; phylum Pseudomonadota; class Gammaproteobacteria; order Aeromonadales; family Aeromonadaceae; genus Aeromonas; species Aeromonas enterica. The sequence continues at coordinate 29,618 of NZ_JBSTYL010000006.1, forward strand.
AGGCGTGACGCCTCCCCGAGTCGCTTCCGGTCAGGGCATCAGCATCGTGCCATGACCAGGATCGATTCCCGATCCGCGAGTCACACATTCAAGAAATCATGCGCCCCATGGGCATTCAGGGAGTAGAGACAATGCCGAAGTTGAGATCCGCCACCACCACCCACGGACGTAACATGGCCGGGGCCCGCGCCCTCTGGCGTGCCACCGGCATGACAGATCAGGATTTTGGCAAGCCCATCATAGCCGTGGTCAACTCCTTCACCCAGTTCGTACCTGGCCACGTTCACCTCAAGGACCTGGGCCAGCTGGTGGCCCGCGAGATCGAGGCCGCCGGCGGGGTTGCCAAGGAGTTCAACACAATCGCCGTGGATGACGGCATCGCCATGGGCCACGGCGGCATGCTTTATTCGCTGCCGTCCCGGGAGCTGATCGCCGACTCGGTGGAGTACATGGTCAACGCCCACTGCGCCGATGCCATGGTCTGCATCTCCAACTGCGACAAGATCACCCCGGGGATGCTGATGGCCGCCCTGCGCATCAACATACCCGTGATCTTCGTCTCCGGCGGCCCCATGGAAGCGGGCAAGACCAAGCTCTCCGATCAGATCATCAAGCTGGATCTGGTGGATGCCATGATCCAGGGGGCCGATCCCAAGGTCTCCGACGCCCAGAGCGATCAGATTGAGCGCAGTGCCTGCCCCACCTGCGGCTCCTGCTCCGGCATGTTCACTGCCAACTCCATGAACTGCCTGACCGAGGCGCTGGGCCTCTCCCAGCCTGGCAACGGCTCCATGCTGGCGACCCACGTCGATCGCGAGCAGTTGTTCAAGCTGGCGGGCCAGCGCATCGTCACCCTGGCCAAGCGCTGGTATGAGCAGGATGACGAGACCGCCCTGCCGCGCAACATCGCCACCAAGGCGGCATTCGAGAACGCCATGGCGCTGGACATCGCCATGGGTGGCTCCACCAATACCGTGTTGCACCTGCTGGCGGCGGCTCAGGAGGCGGGTGTCGACTTCACCATGGCCGATATCGACCGCATGTCCCGCAAGGTGCCCCAGCTCTGCAAGGTGGCGCCCTCTACCCAGAAGTACCACATGGAAGACGTGCACCGCGCCGGTGGCGTGGTCGCCATCCTGGGCCAGCTGGAGAAGGCGGGTCTGGTGCACGGGGATACCCGCACAGTACTGGGCGGCTCCCTAGCCGAACTGCTCAACGAATACGACGTCAGCCGCCAGCCGAGCCAGGGGGTGGTGGACTTCTACCGCGCCGGTCCGGCCGGGATCCGCACCACCAAGGCGTTCAGCCAGGATTGTCGCTGGCCCGAGCTGGATGTGGACAGAGCCGAGGGCTGCATCCGCTCGCTGGACAATGCCTACAGCCTGGAGGGCGGCCTGGCCGTGCTCTCCGGCAATCTGGCCCTTGATGGCGCCATCGTCAAAACGGCCGGTGTGGATGACGAGAACCTCTGCTTCCGTGGCCCGGCCCGGGTATTCGAGAGCCAGGACACCGCCGTCGCCGGCATCCTGGACGGCACCGTCAAGGCCGGTGAAGTGGTGGTGATCCGCTACGAAGGGCCAAAAGGCGGTCCGGGCATGCAGGAGATGCTCTATCCCACCACCTATCTCAAGTCCATGGGATTGGGCAAGCAGTGCGCCCTGATCACCGATGGCCGTTTCTCCGGCGGCACCTCGGGTCTCTCCATCGGCCACGTCTCGCCGGAGGCGGCCTCCGGCGGCACTATCGGGTTGGTGGAAGATGGCGACATCATCAACATCAATATCCCGGCCCGCAGCATGGTGCTGGAGGTGGCCGACAGCGTGCTGGCCGCCCGCCGTGTGGCCGTGGAAGCCCGTGGCTGGAAGCCGCTCGATCGTCAGCGTCAGGTCTCCTTTGCCCTGCGCGCCTACGCCATGCTCGCCACCAGTGCCGACAAGGGCGCGGTACGAGATCGCAGCAAGCTGGAGGAATAAGACATGGTCTCTGCGGCAGATTATCTACGTAAGGTGTTGCTCTCCCCCGTCTATGAGGCGGCGCGGGTCACCCCCCTGCAAACCCTGAAGAAACTCTCCGAACGGCTCGGCAACCAGGTCTCCCTCAAACGTGAAGACTTGCAACCCGTGCACTCCTTCAAGCTGCGCGGTGCCTATCACAAGATCGCCACCCTGACCCAGGAGCAAAAGGATCGCGGCGTCATTGCCGCCTCTGCCGGCAACCATGCCCAGGGGGTCGCCCTGTCGGCGGCAAAGCTCGGCATCGAGGCCATCATAGTGATGCCCAGGACCACGCCGGACATCAAGATCGACGCGGTTCGCCGCCAGGGCGGCAACGTGCTGCTGTTTGGCAACAGCTTCGATGAGGCCTATGCCGAGAGCCGCCGCCTCTCCGAACTGGAGGGCTACACCCTGATACCGCCGTTTGACGACGTCGAAGTGATCGCGGGGCAGGGCACCATCGGCAAGGAGCTGCTGGAACAGGACACCCACCTCACCCACGTCTTCGTGCCGGTGGGGGGCGGCGGCCTGGCCGCCGGTGTGGCCGTCTACATCAAGCAGCTGCTGCCGGATGTGAAGGTGATCGGGGTGGAGGCGGAAGGCTCCGCCTGTCTCAAGGCGGCCATGGAGGCCGGCGAGCCGGTCAATCTGGATCGGGTCTCGCTGTTTGCCGACGGGGTGGCGGTCAAGCGCATCGGCACAGAGACATTTCGTCTGTGCAACCAGTATCTGGACGAGGTGGTGACCGTCTCCAACGACCAGATCTGCGCCGCGCTGAAAGACATCTTCGATGACTGCCGCGCCATCGCCGAACCCTCAGGCGCCCTGTCGCTGGCGGGGCTCAAGGCCTACAGCGAGCGCGAGCAGGTCAAGGGGGGGCGGATGGCAGCCATCCTCTCCGGCGCCAACGTCAACTTCCACAGCCTGCGCTATGTGTCGGAGCGCTGCGAGATAGGCGAGAAGCGCGAGGGCATGCTGGCGGTGACCATACCCGAGCGCAAGGGGGCCTTTCTCGACTTCTGCCGTCAGCTCGGCCCGCGCATGGTGACCGAGTTCAACTACCGCTACTCGGATGCGGCCCAGGCTTCGCTATTTGTCTCGGTGCGCCTCACCGGTGGCGACGAGGAGCTGGGCCAGATCATCGAGCAGCTCGGCGGCAATGGCTACCCGGTGGTCAATATGACCGAGAGCGAGCTGGCCAAGAACCACGTGCGCTACATGATTGGCGGCCGCCCGGCCCGGCCCCTCGGTGAACGTCTCTACAGCTTCAAGTTTCCGGAGCAACCGGGCGCCCTGATGCGCTTCCTGGAGACGCTGGGCTGTCGCTGGAACATCAGCCTGTTCCACTACCGCAACCACGGCGCCGACTATGGCCGGGTGCTGTGCGCCTTCGAGCTGCCGGACGAGGACGTGGCCGCCTTCCACGACTACCTGCGCGAGATTGGCTACGGCTGGAAAGAGGTGAGCGACGACCCGGCCTACCGGCTGTTTCTGGCCAGCTGATGACCCGCAGAACGCAAGCAGGGAGGCCGCAAGCCTCCCTCTTTTTTTTCGGTTGTGGCGGAACCGGCAGGGCCTGGTCGCTGCCCGCGCTCCCACGGCGATCCTGCATCTGCGCCGTTTTTCCAGTCGGGAATGTCGTCAGCTTCACACTCTTGATTCCCAAGTCATTTGAGGCCGGCGAGAGATGGGATAACCTGATGAACGGGGCCGGGTTCGCCCCATCAGGGAAGATAAGCGCATAGCGCGCCAATAACGACTCATTGCAGAGGCTTTCACCATGAACAAATCGATACTTGCCGTGCTGGTCAGCGGCCTGCTTGCCAGCGGGGCCGTACAGGCTGCCGCTCAGGACAACACCTGGTATGCCGGCGGCAAGGCCGGCTGGTCCAATTTCTTCGACGTGGATCAGAAGCAGGTTGTCTCGGATACCCTGGGCGCGCTGCAAAACACCAGTACCAGCAAGGATGCACTCGGACTGGGGGCGTTCGCCGGTTATCAGCTCAACCCCAATCTGGGCTTCGAATTCGGCTATGACTGGTTCGGCAAGTACACCTCGTCCGGCGAGCTGAGCGGAGTCAGGGTGGAAGGGGAAGCCAGGAGCCAGATGATCCAGGCCACCATGAAGATAGGGTTCCCGGTCAACGATGCGCTGGATCTCTATGGCCGGATCGGCGGTGGCTATGCCTGGACCAACAGCGAGCTGTCGGCCCAGACCGCAACCGATTTCATCAAGGACACGGGCAACAAGCATGGGGCCGCGTTTGTCGGGGCGCTGGGGGCAGAATACGCCATCGACCGTGACTGGGCTGCCCGTATCGAATACCAGTACACAACTCCGCTGGGGGATACTTCCCTCGATCGCTCAGGCATAGAGATGGACAACGGCTTGCTCTCCGTCGGCATGCTTTATCGCTTCGGCCAGCAGGGCGGCGAAGTGGTGGCACCTGCACCGGCGCCCGCTCCGGCTCCAGCCCCAGCTGTGGTGGTGGTACCCAAGACGTTCAGCCTGAGCTCGGACGTGCTGTTCGAGTTCAACAAGGCCACCCTGAAACCGGCCGCCAGTCAGGCGCTTGATACCCTGTTCAGCCAGATAGTGGCCGCCAATCCCAAGGATGGTGTGGCGACCGTGATCGGACATACCGACCGCATAGGTTCCGATGCCTACAACCAGTCCCTGTCGGAGCAGCGTGCCCGCAGCGTGGCCGACTACCTGATCGCCAAGGGACTGTTTGCCGACAAGGTGCGGGTCGAGGGGCGTGGCAAGTCTATCCCCGTGACCGGCAACAACTGCACCAGCGGGTCCAAACCTGCGCTGATCGCCTGTCTGGCCCCGGATCGCCGGGTGGAAGTGCGGCTGGAAGGTGTCTCCCAGGCCGCCAAGTAAGGGTATAGGCGTAAATCACAACAAGGGAGGCATGGCCTCCCTTGTTGTTTATATGGCCTTGGGCCGCCACAGCCGCACCCGCTGAAAGCCGTGGCCCAGCAGGATCAGCAGCAAGGCACCGGGCAGCACGGTGTGCCACAGGAAGGGCCACGTCTGTCCTGTCATCAACACCAGCAGGGGGTTGGCGCCGGCGGGCGGGTGTATGAGGTTCAGGCCCTGCATCAGCGCGATAGCCAGCCCCACGCCCAGTGCCAGCTGCAACTCCAGCGGCAAGGGGATCGACTGTACCAGCAAGCCGACCGTGGCCGTCAGCAGGTGGCCCCCGAGTACATTGTACGGGTGGGCCAGCGGGCTGGCCGGCAGTGAAAACAGCAGCACGCAGCTTGCCCCGAAGGGGGCCATGATCAGGGCCGTGTGCCAGCTGATGTTCAGCCAGCCCAGCACCCCGATCGCCAGTGCCGCGCCCACGCCTGCCCATAACGGGCCATACCATTTTGTCATCACGTTTCCCTCTTGGTTTGTCTGACGTGATTAGGCACATTAGGTAGACAGATCGGTGTACTTCAAGGGGAAAATGACGTGAGTGAAAAACGGCAGCAGCTGATGGAAACCGCCTATCGGCTGTTCAATCGTCATGGCTTTCACGCGACCGGCATAGATCGCATCTGGGCGGAGGCAGGGAGCACCAAGCGCACCCTCTACCGTCACTTTCCCACCAAGGATGCGCTGATCGAAGAGGTGCTGCTGTCCCGTGAGCGGGAGTTTTTTGCTCTGCTCGAGACACGGCTCGCGGGTCGGGAGGGCAGAGAGGGTCGGTTGCACGCTCTGTTCGATGGATTCGGGGAGTGGTTTGGCCGCAGCGACTTCTATGGCTGCAACTTCATCAATGCCAGCGCCGAGTTTGCCGACCCGCGTCATCCGGTTCGCAAGTTGGTGGTGGCACACAAGCAGGCGCTGTTGAACTGGGTCAGGGCGCAGCTCGGGTGCAGCCTCTTGCACGCCACAGGGCTCTGTCTGTTGCTGGAGGGAGCTGTGGTAATGGCCCACAGCTATCAGCAGCCGTTGGCGCTGGAACAGGCCAGATCACTGGCCCTGGCCTTGTTATGTGCCGATGGCGAGGCAGCCACGCTCTGATATAGCCAATCGGTGTTAAGCCTGACGCGACATCCGGTCGATAACTGACCAGATGTATGGCGCCGAGGATCAACATATGCGCATCGATCACTACGATCTCCAGGGAGAGGTACAGCACCAGTATCAACAGCTGCAGGCTCGCAAGGTACGCAACCTCGGGCCAATCGCCCCTGCCGTGCCCGGGAGCCCCGCCGGGAATGAGGCCACGCCCACGACGGATCGGGTGGGGGCCGAGCTGATGCGCACCGTCAGCGCGAGCATCACGCAGGGGGGCGTGAGCCAGCCAGGCGGCGCCAGTGCCGAGAGCGTGCCTGCTCTGGTCAAGCCGGAAGAGGAAGAGGTCAGTCCCGACGACGGGCTGGATAATCGGCTGCGGCTCATCAAGCTGATGATAGAGGCCATGCTCGGCCACGAGATAGAGCTGCCGACGCCCATCAAACCCGCCGAACAGACCGCGGAGGGGGGGCCGACTCCGCCAGGGGAGGCAACTCAGGCTGCCCCCGAGCCGGATCAGGCGGTGGAGGTAACCGATACCCTGCTGCAGCGGGAGCAGCTCAACGTAGTGGCGGCAGCCAGCGTAGAGACCAAAGATGGCCAGAGCCTGCAACTCGATCTGGGCTTTGTGCTCGACTGGCGTCAGCTCGATATCAGCCAGCGCCGCACTACCCTCAATGCCCTCAAGGATCCGCTGGTACTCAGCCTGGATGGCAAGATCGCTGATCTGACCGAGGCGCGGGTCAACTTCGACATTGATCAGGATGGCAAGGACGACAGCCTGCCGGGTCTGAGCGAGGGCAGCGGTTTCGTGGCGCTGGATCGCAACGGCAACGGCACCATAGACGATGGCGGCGAACTGTTCGGGGCCCGCTCGGGCAACGGCTTCGGCGAGCTGGCGGCACTGGATGAGGATGGCAACGGCGTGCTGGATGAAGGCGACAAATCCTTCTCGGCCCTGCAGTTCTGGCGCCCGGACAATGCCCCCATAGCGTTGGTGGAGCTGGGGATTGGCGCCATCCTGCTGCACCCTCTGGATACCCCCTTCAATCACCTGGGCGAGGGCGGCAATCAGGGGGTCTTGCGCCAGTCCGGTCTCTACCTCACCGAGCAGGGCAAGGGCGGCTGGGTACAACAGATAGACCTGAGGGTCTGATCCCGGGTCCTGGCTGGCGAATCGCGGGATCGCGAGTCGCCGCCAGCACCTGAGCAATATACCAACTGGCTCAGTTCAGCTCAGTGGGGTCTATGTCCAGACTCCAGCGCACCTTCTTGGTCTCGGGCCAGCCGTCCAGCTCCTTGACCGCCCAATCCAGCAGTTGTGCCAGCGGGGCCCGGTTCGGCCCCTGCACCAGCAACTGCATGCGGAATTTGCCCGCCTTGCGTTCCATGAAGCCGCTGATGGGCCCCAGCACCTGCACGTGGGGGTAATGGGCGCTGCGCAGGGTATCGGCGAGGCGGGTGAGAAACAGCTGCACCTCGTCACGGCCGTTGGCTTCGGCCCGGAACAGCCCCTGATAGCTGAACGGCGGCAGCCCCAGCAGGCGGCGCTCCTTCAGCGCCGTGTCGGCGAAGTGGCCATAGCCGTTCTGGGTCAGATCCTGCAGCAGGGCATGTTCCGGGTGGTGGCTCTGCAACACCACCAGCCCGGGCTTGCTGGCGCGCCCGGCGCGCCCGGCCACCTGGGTGTAGAGCTGAGCCAGTTTCTCGGCGGCGCGAAAATCGGCGCTGAACAGGGCGCCATCCACATCCAGCAGGCTCACCAGCGTCACATCCGGAAAGTGGTGGCCCTTGGCCAGCATCTGGGTGCCGATCAGGATCTTGTACTTGCCCGCCTTGATGTCGCCGAGATGGGTCTCCAGTTCCCCCTTGCGGCGGGTGTTGTCTCTGTCGATGCGCACCACCGGGTATTGGGGGAAAACCGTGGTGAGCAGCTGTTCCAGCTGCTCGGTACCGACCCCCGAGCCGATCAGTTCCTTGCTGCCGCACTCGGGGCAGCTGTGGGGCAGGGGGCGCACGCTGTCACAGTGGTGGCAGTGCAGGCGACGCCCTGCCTGATGCCAGGTGTACCAGGCGTCGCAGCGCTCGCAGGCGGCGCTCCAGCCACACTGGTGGCAGATCAGCGAGGGGGCATAGCCACGGCGGTTGAGAAACAGCATCACCTGGTTGCCGGCTACCAGGTGCTCCGCCATCAGCTGCTCCAGCTGGGGAGAGAGCCCGGCCTGCAGCCGCACGCTCTTGATGTCCAGGATCACCTGGCGGGCGGTCTGGGCGTTGCCGGCGCGCCGCGTCAGGCTGAGGTAGTGATACTTGCCGGTTCTGGCGTTGTGCAGCGTCTCCAGCGAGGGGGTGGCCGAGCCGAGCAGGATGGGAATGCCGGCGCGATGGGCCCGCATCACCGCCAGATCCCGGGCGTGGTAGCGAAAACCGTCTTGCTGCTTGAAGGAGCCGTCATGCTCCTCGTCGATGATGATGATGCCGAGGTTCTTGAACGGGGTGAACACCGCAGAGCGGGTGCCGATCAGGATGGCGGCGCCGCCATCGCGGCAGGCGAGCCAGGCATCCAGCCGTTCCCGATCGTTCATGGCCGAGTTCATCGCCACCACAGGCACCTTGAAGCGGCGACGGAAGCGGTTGATGGTCTGGGGAGTGAGGCCGATTTCGGGCACCATCACCAGCGCCTGCTTGCCCGCCTTGAGCAGGGGCTCGAGTATGCTCAGGTACACCTCTGTCTTGCCTGACCCCGTGATGCCGTCCAGCAGGAAGGCGCCGAACTGGTTGCTCTGACTGGTGACGGCGGATACCGCCAGCGCCTGCTCGCCGTTGAGGCGCAGCCCCTCTCCTGCGTCAAAATGCCTTGCCCAGTCGCCGTCGTGGCTCGGTTCCAGCGATCGTTTCTCCAGCAGCCCTTTCTTCTCCAGCGCCGTGAGTGCCGCACTCTGGATCTCCTCCTGCTTAAGGGCTGACGGCGTCTGCGGCCCATTGCGAAGCAGGGCGAGGGCCTGTTGCTGCTTGGCGGCCCGCTTGAGCTCGTTGAGATCGACGGCCATGCCGGCCTCGGTGGCAAACCAGAACTCCAGCTCCCGGTAGGCGGCGGGCTCCCCCTTGCGCACCAGCACCGGCAGGGCGTGGGGCAGCACCTCTCCCAGTGGATGCTGGTAGTAGCTGGCGCTCCAGGCCATCAGCGCCAGTATGTCCGGCCCCAGCACGGGGGAGCTGTCGAGCACTCGCTTGATGGGCTTGAGCTTGTTGCGCGGCACCTGGCTGTCGGTCGGATGCTCCACCACCAGCCCGACCAGGGTCTGGGGACCGAAAGGGATCTCGACCCGACAGCCGGGCTCAGGCAGGGGCAAGGGAGAGAGATAGTCGAAGTGACGGCGTAACGGCACCGGCACAGCCACACGAACCAGATCCAGAGTTTGGGAAGAATTCACCAGGGATTGCCTATTTTTTCTGCGAAGCCACTTGCCTGATCTCAGGCATTTCCTATATTATTCGCAGCCTTTGAAACTGTGTTCAACAATCGTGTGGTGTCCGACAAGAGATCGGATGGCGACACGGCCTATTATCGAGGTTGTCCATGAAAGCTAATATCCATCCCGAGTACGTCGCCATCACCTGCAAATGCTCTTGCGGTAACGTCATCAATACCTTCTCTACCCTGGGTAAAGATCTGAACCTGGACGTGTGCTCTGCATGCCACCCGTTCTATACCGGCAAGCAGAAAGAAGTTTCTAGCGGCGGCCGCGTAGACAAGTTCAACAAGCGTTTCGGTGGTCTGACTGCCAAGAAGTAATTCTACTTCTGAAGAATTCTGAAAAAGGCGCCTATCGGGCGCCTTTTTTATTGCGTGGCGTTCTGTATTGAAGCGGTTTGCCCTATGGTGTTGGCTCAATCATGGGAGAAGAACAGATGCGCACATGTCTGGTGATGGGAGCGGCGGGGTATATAGGGTCTTATCTGGTGCCCCACCTGCAAGGGCTGGGTTATCGGGTGATCGCCGGGGCCCGCCGCCCCTGTCGTCTGCCGCCGGGCGTGGAGTTTCGCCTCGCCGACAGCCTCAAGCCCATTACCCTGCTGCCCGCGCTGGCGGGTATAGACACCGTCTTCTATCTGGTGCACGCCATGGGGGCCGGCGCCGATTTTCACCGGCTGGAGCAGCAGGGGGTGAAGAACTTCGCTGCCGCCGCCCGCGCCGCCGGGGTGCGCCGCATCATCTATCTGGGGGCTATCCAGCCCGAGCGTTGCAATAGCCGTCACCTCAACTCCCGCCGCCATTGTGGCGAGCTGTTTCGTGACTCGGGCGTGCCGACGGTGGAGCTGCGCGCCGGCATCATCATTGGGCCGGGCTCGGCCGCCTTCGAGGTGATGCGGGATCTGGTGTTCAACCTGCCCATGATGGTCACGCCCAAGTGGGTGCGTTCCCGCACGCCGCCCATAGCGCTCTCCAACCTGCTGCATTACCTCGGCGGGCTGGTGGAGGTCGAGGGGGTGGATGGCCGGGTGCTCAACGCCGTCGGCCCCGAGCTGCTCAGCTATCAGCAGCAGTTGCAGAAGTTCGCCGCCCATATCGGCAAGCGTTGTCCCATCATCCCCATCCCGTTTCTGAGTCCCCGTCTCTCCGCCTGGTGGCTGCAATTCGTCACGTCTGTGCCGCAACCCGTGGCCAAGGCGCTGGTGGGCGGCCTCAAGCATGACATCCCGGCCGATGACGGCCCGCTGCGGGCCCTGCTGCCGCAAACCCTGCTCAGCTTTGACGAGGCGCTCGGGGAGAGCCTGGCGCTGGAGCAGAAGCTGGGGGCCGAGCAGCAGGGGCAGGAGACGCCGCTGGGGCTGCGCTGGCGCCATCCCGAGTACGGCTTCTATGACCGCACCGCCAGCGGGGAGGCCATCTGTCTCGCTTCGCCCGAGGTGGTGTGGCAGGTGTTGCAGCAGCTGGGGGGCGAGCAGCGCTACTTCTACATGAACGAGCTGTGGGTGGTGCGCGAATGGATGGATCACCTGATCGGCGGCCCGGCCCGTACCCGAGGCCGCACCAACCCGGATCGCTTCGTGAAGGGGGACATGCTGGACTCCTGGCAGATCCTCGGGGTCGACGAGGGGCGCAGGCTGGATCTGCTGTTCAACATGAAGGCCCCGGGAGTGGGGCGGCTGGCGTTCAACATACTGCCGGAGGAGTCCGGTCTGACCCGCATCAAGGTAACGGCCCACTGGCATCCCCAGGGCGCCTGGGGACTGGCCTACTGGCTCGCCATGCTGCCGTTCCACCTCTTCATCTTCCAGGGGATGACGGAGGCCATCGCCAGACAGGCGGAGGCGAAAGCGGGCATCCCTGTGATGGGGTGAAACCATATCTATAACTAAATAGGTATTGGTGGTTGGCATGACATGCTGATTACTGGCTTGTCAGTGGCGGCTAGGCGATACTTTCCTCTGGGAAAGCCCGCTGGTTTTCTTTATGATCCCCAGCCCTCGCCCGCTGGCGAGCCAATGCACCACTCCATTCACTTCCGTATCGGGGTCCCCCATGTCCGATCTGCGTCAAGAAGCACTCGATTACCACGCCCAGCCCGTACCGGGCAAAATTGCCATCGCCCTCACCAAGCCCGCCGAAACCGCCCACGATCTGGCGCTGGCCTACAGCCCGGGTGTAGCCGAGCCGGTGCGCGAGATCGCCGCCAATCCCGATGATGCCTACCGCTACACCGGCAAGGGCAACCTGGTGGCCGTCATCTCCAACGGTACCGCCATCCTGGGACTGGGCAATCTGGGCCCGCTGGCGTCCAAGCCGGTGATGGAGGGCAAGGCCCTGCTGTTCAAGCGCTTCGCCGGCATAGATGCCATCGACATCGAGGTGAAGCACGAGACCAGCCAGCAGTTCATCGACACGGTGGCCGCCATCGCCGATACCTTCGGTGGCATCAACCTGGAAGACATCAAGGCACCGGAGTGCTTCGAGATCGAAGAGGCGCTGATCGCCCGTTGCGACATTCCGGTGTTCCACGATGACCAGCACGGTACCGCCATCGTCACCGCCGCCGGTCTGCTCAATGCGCTGGAAGTGCAGGGCAAGCGCATCGAACAGAGTCGCATCGTCTGCATGGGGGCCGGGGCTGCCGCCACCGCCTGCATGGACTTGCTGATCAAGTGCGGCGCCGCGCCACACAACATCTTCATGCTGGACCGCCAGGGGGTGATCCACACAGGCCGCACCGATCTCAACCAGTACAAGCAGCGCTTCGCCAACGACACGCCGCTGCGTACCCTGATGGATGTGATTGAAGGGGCGGATGTGTTTGTCGGTGTTTCCGGTCCGGACGTGCTGCCCGCCGAGGCGGTCGCTCTGATGGCGCCGCGCCCGGTGATCTTCGCCTGCTCCAACCCGGATCCCGAGATCAAGCCGTCCCTGGCTCACGCGGTGCGCGATGATCTCATCATGGGCACGGGCCGTTCCGATTATCCTAACCAGATCAACAACGTGCTCTGTTTCCCCTTCATCTTCCGCGGTGCGCTGGACGCCCGTGCCAGCCGCATCAACGATGCCATGAAGATAGCCGCGGTGGAGGCGATCCGCGGTCTGGTGAAGGAGCCGGTGCCTGCCGAGGTGCTGACCGCCGCCGGGGTGAGCGCGCTCAGCTTCGGCAAGGACTACGTCATTCCCAAGCCGATGGATGCTCGCCTGCTGCCACGGGTTGCCCGCGCCGTGGCGCTGGCGGCGGTAGCTTCCGGCGTGGCACGCGTCGCGCTACCGGCAGATTACATGCAGGAATAAACCGGCGACACCATGCCGACCACGACAGAAGGGGCCCCTGGGGGCCCCTTTTCATTACGGGAAGCTTGATACGTCGTTATTTGGTCTTGGGAGCGACCTTGACGGCCGGCGCCTTGGCATGAGTCGTCTTGTGATGCTTTTTCACTACCTTGGTCTGGGTCGCCTGGGGAGCTGCGGCCTTGGTGGGGGTGGCTGCCATGGTGAAGCCGGAGGTCAGGGCGAAGACAGCGGCCAGGCTCAGGGGGATCAGCTTGTTCATATTCCAGTTCCTCATTCGGGTTGATGACATGGAGCGTTTCTCCATGACTTCATCCTAGGGCTGTTCGAGCGACGCTTCAGTGAGTGGCTGGTGACGGTTTGTATCCAAATGTACAGGCAGCTTCAGGCAGAAGCGGGCTCCGGTCACGCTGGGCAGCAGCAGAACCTCGCCGCCGTGGTGGCGGGCTATGCTGCGCACGATGGCGAGGCCGAGGCCGGCCCCGCCGGTGCGGCGATCCCGGCTCTGATCCAGCCGCACGAAAGGCTCGAAGATCTGGGGGGCCAGCGCCTGATCTATACCGGGGCCGTCGTCGGCCACCTCCAGCAGATAGTGATCCTGCTGCTGGCTCATGGCAAGGGTCACCCGGCTGACGGCATGGCGCAGGGCGTTGCCGATGAGGTTTTCCAGTGCCCGATCAAGCAGGCGAGTGTCGCCGTACCAGGGCAGGGCCATGGCCGGACGCACGAAGTCGAGTCGCTTGTCTGCCCGCAGCGCCTGCCAGTCAGTGAGGCGGCTGCCGGCCCAGCTGCCGAGCTCCAGCTCGCTGCACTGCAGCGGCAGCTCGGGGCGATCGAGCCTGGCATAGGTGAGCATCTCCTCGATGAGGGCATCCAGCGCCCCGAGATCGCGATCAAGCCCCTGTTGCTCCTCTGTGGATGGCTGTGGATCCAGCATGGCGAGCCGGTAGCGAAGCCTGACCAGCGGGGTGCGCAGCTCATGGGCGATGGCATCGGTCAGCTGTTTGCGGCTGGCCAGCATGGCCTGTAACTGCTCAGCCATTTGATCAAAGGTACGACCGACCCGGCCCAGGCTGCTGCCGGCGGGCAGGTTGGTGCGGCAGGAGAGATCGCCATCACCGACCCGGCGGGCGGCCTGCTCGAGTTGCTGCAGGCCACGCCAGTGCGGGCGCAACCAGAGCAGTATGGGTAGACCGAGGGAGAGACCGATAACCAGCAGCAGCCCCACATCGACCCAGTGCAGTTCATGCAGGTAAGAGAGATAGGGGACAGGGCCGACAATCAGCACCTGATCCGTGTCAGGGATGCGTTGCAGGAAGGTGTCATCCTCCTCGACGATGACGATGTTGCCCGCCTCGAGAAAGGCCTGATCCTCGTTGGCCAGCGGCTGGTTGGCGAGGGCCCCGATCTGCAGCGGCAGGGTGAGTTGGTGGCTCTGTTCCGCCATGCGCGCGGACCAGTGTTCCGGCGGCAGTCGCGCCAGTTCACCGGTGAGCAGACCGAGGGAGCCTTGCATCATCCGCTCCAGATAGCGATCGCCTGCCCGCTCGGCGCTGACCTGATAGACGATGCCGACCAGCAGTATGGCCAGGGTGAAGCAGCCGATCAGCAGCAGGTAGAACTGAATGAAGAGGCGACGCATGGACGTTTTCTCCCGTAGTTGGCGAGTCGATGACCCGTTTTATTCCCAGGCGTGGGGCACCAGCAGGTAGCCCTTCTGGCGTACCGTCTTGATGCGAGTCGGGTTGTTGCTGTCATCCCCCAACTTGCGACGCAGACGTGAGACGGCCACGTCCATGCTGCGGTCCTGGCCATCGTAGTCGCGACCACGCAGGCTGCGAAACAGCGCCTCCCGCCCCAGGATCTGGCCGGCGTGGCAGGCCAGCTCCCACAGCAGGTCGAAATCGGCGGTGGAGAGCGGGATGCTCTCGCCATCGAGGCGCACATCCCGGCCCGGGCCGTCGATTTGCAGACGGCCGAACTGCAGGCGCTGGGGCGGTGTGCTGGCGACCACGGGTTGCGGTGTCTGCTGCCCTTGCTGGCGAAACTGGACCCGCAGCCGGGCCAGCAGCACGGGGGGCGGCGTGGTCTTGAGGATGTAGTCGTTGGCGCCCAGCTCCAGGCTCAGGATCTGGTTCATGTCGCTGTCGAGGGACGTGAGCATGACGATGGGGCCTTTGAAGCGCGGACGCAGATCCCGGCACAGGGAGAGGCCATCCTGCCCCGGAAGCATGATGTCGAGCAGCACCAGATCGGGCTGCTCGGTCAGGGCCCTGGCCAGCGCCAGGTCGCCTCTGGGTTCCAGCAGCACTTCCATGTCGTGGCGGGCCAGCCAGCTGCTGATGAGCTGGCCTATCTCGGGATCATCTTCAACAAAAAGAATGCGTTGCATGGTGGCATGACACCCAGACTGTGGCGCGGATGCGCGTGCCGCCAGCATAGCGGCTCCGGCCGCCGCATGCACTGGGATAAATAATCAAACAGGGCCCGCGGGCCCTGTTCTCATCTTGCTTGTCGAGAAGAGAGGAACGGCGTCCCCTGTAGCATCAACCCGCCTTGCGCTGGAGATAGACCCCGGCTTCCATGTGATGGGTCCAGGGGGAAGTGGCTCGGACAGGGCGAAGCGGTCTCCCCTGTGACATCAGCTCGCCTTGCGCTTGAGA
The DNA here is from genome assembly GCF_054052465.1 of Aeromonas enterica. NCBI lineage: Bacteria > Pseudomonadati > Pseudomonadota > Gammaproteobacteria > Aeromonadales > Aeromonadaceae > Aeromonas > Aeromonas enterica. The sequence continues at coordinate 45,059 of NZ_JBSTYL010000006.1, forward strand.
TAGACCCCGGCTTCCATGTGATGGGTCCAGGGGAACTGGTCAAACAGGGCGAAGCGGGCGATCTCGTGGGTTTCGCCGAGCACCGCCATGTTGGCCTGCAGGGTTTCGGGATTGCAGGAGATGTAGAGGATGTTGTCGTACTCCTGCACCAGTTTGACGGTGGCATCGTCGAGGCCGGCGCGGGGCGGGTCGACGAAGATGGTGTTGCACTGGTAACTCTGCAGGTCGACCCCCTTGAGGCGGTTGAACTCCCGCTCGCCGCGCATTGCCATGGTGAACTCTTCGGCCGACATGCGCAGTATGATCAGGTTGTCGACGTTGTTGGCGGCGATGTTGAACTGGGCGGAGTCCACGCTCGGCTTGGCGATCTCGGTGGCCAGCACCTTGCGAAAGTTCTGTGCCAGAGCGATGGAGAAGTTGCCGTTGCCGCAGTAGAGCTCCAGCAGGTCCCCCTCGCAGCCCCTGGTCACGTCCAGTGCCCAGCCCAGCATCTGCTCATTGATGGCGGCATTGGGCTGGGTGAAGCTGTTCTCCACCTGTTTGTAGACCAGCTCGCGCCCCTGCACTGTCAGTCGCTCGATGACGAACTCTTCCCCCAGGCAGATCTTCTGTTTATGGGCCCGGCCAATCAACTGAAGATCGAAGCCCTTGGCTCGCAGATCGGTTTGCAGTGCCTCGGCGGCCTGCTGCCATTCGTTTTCGAGCTTGCGATGGTAGAGCAGGCTGACGCAGAGCTGGCCGGACTGGGTGGAGAGGTAGTCTATCTGGAACAGCTTGCGGCGCAGCACGGGGTGCGGGCGCAGCCCTTCCAGCAGCACCGGCATCAGCTGATTGATAAGGCGGCTGGCGGTGGGAAACTGATCGACCCGGATGATCTCCTTGGTGGCCTGGGCATACATGCAGTGGAAGAGGTCATCCCCCTCGTGCCAGATACGGAACTCGGCGCGCATCCGGTAATGCTCGGCGGGGGAGGCATGCACCTCCAGTGAGGGCGGATTGAACCCGGTAAACAGCTGGGTGAGTCGCTCGCGTTTCTCGTCGAGCTGGGCCTGATAGTCGGCGGGAGTCCGCTGGGATTGGGTCATGATTTACCTCACATGCACGCCGGCAGGGCCGGGTCGAAATCGGGGGGGAAGGCAAAGGGCCACCCAAAGGGGGAGGATTTTAAAAGGCCGTTGCAGATTGTCCAGCATTTTGTGGTCAAGAAGTGTGCAGTCAGGCCGATAGCTGATCTACAGGCATGGTGGGAGGACACATTATGCAAATCGACGGTGTGGGCGCAGCCCAATCCAAGGGAGTGGGCGCTTCCCCCAAAGCACCCCAACAGGCACAAGAGAAGCAGACCAGCAGCGCAGATGAGGTTTCCCTGCACAAGCCCCCCAAGTGGGCCCAGGTGCTGGTACAACAGGCGTTGCAGTTTGCGTTGGAGATCAATGGTCAGGGTTATCAGGCACCCAAGGCGCAGGATCAGCCGGAAGAGGTGACCCCGGAGACTCTGTTCGACTTCCAGTCGGTGGCGGACAACGTGTTGCAGTTCGTTACCGGACGGCTGGGAGCCGCTCGTGCGGACGGCAAATCTGACGATGATCTGACCGGCATGATGGAGCAAGCCCGCAAGGGGGTGGACAAGGGCTTCGGTGATGCCAAAAAGCAGCTGGGGGACTGGGCGACCGACAATGAGGATATCAAGACCGGTATCGATCAGAGTTACAAGCTGATCCAGAAGGGGCTCGATCAGTTCGAGAAGGAGTTCTTCGGCAAGGTCTCTTCCACCGACATGGGGCAGGCCGAGATGGCCAGTCGCCAGCAGGGGTCGCTGGAGATCCAGACCAAGGATGGCGACAAGGTGGTGCTGCGCTTCAATGACAGCTGGCAGACCAAGTCCCAGAAAGACGACAGCGGCAGCCAGTTCAGTCTCAAGTCGAGCCAGAACTTCAGCTTCTCGCTGGAGGGCAACTTGAACAGCGAGGAGATGGACTCCATCGGTAAACTGGTCAAGGGGATCGACGATCTGGCAGGGAACTTCTTCTCCGGCAATTTCGACGACCTGTTGAAAAAGGCGGGTGATCTGCAACTGGATGACAGCCAGCTCGCCTCCTATTCCCTCAAGCTCAAGCAGAGCGCCAAGCTGAGCCAGACCTACCAGGGAGCCCACTCGTTGCAGGATATGCTCAAGCCACTGGCAGACTATCTGCCCAAGCTGGATCAGGTGCAGCAACAGGCAGATGCCCTGCTGCCTGCATCCCAACAGCAGGCATTGACGCCAGCGGTGCTGGCGGCCCGCGGCCAGAGCGAACCGGCTCAGGTCAGCAGCTTTACCAGCTTCAACCAGCGGATGCTGGAGGCGCTGCGAATGATCGGCCAGTTCCAGCCTGCGACCGAGCCGGCCAGCAAGAGCGTCTGAGTCGCCATCGCCCGGCGCCAGCCGTAAGCTGCCGTTTGCCAGCTCCCCCGGGGGCTGGCAAACTGGCTCTTTTCCCAATCCGGTTACCTTATGAACCCCAAGAAGCCCAGAGACAAGCGCGAGCTCTGCTACCCCTTCATCTTCGAAACCCAGTTCCAGTGTGATTACGAGATCGCCACCGACGAGCTCTGCTGTCAGGTGGGGGCCGTACTCTCCCAGTTGCCACTGGCAGAGGAAACTTGGGAGATGGTAGCCGATCTGGGGGCCCTGCAGCGGCTCATCTACAACCTCAACGGTTCGGTGCGCGGCAAGCTCGGTATCTTCGAGGAGGATCTGGCGTGGTTGAAGGGACGTTACGATCACTACAACGAGGCGAGCCGCGGCCGGGTCACCGGTTTCGTGTTGCCCCGTGGCCCCCAGCCGATCCCGACCCTGCACCTGTGCCGCTGCGGCAGCAAGAAGGTGGTGCGGCTGCTGGTGCGGCTCGAAGAGAGCGGGGTGCGCTTCGACCCCATCCTCTATCGCTTTGCCAACCTGCTGGCCAACGTCTTCTTCGTGCTGACCGTCTACCTCAAGCAGCTGTGGCAGGTGGAAGAGGTACCCTACGTCAGCATCAATTACTGACCAAGTGGCTGAAAAGGCTTTTATTTTTCGGGAAGATCAAAGACGATCCAGCCATGCCATTGCAATCTGGATGGCACCGATAGCGAAGCGGGGGAAGTCATGACGGCGATTCATCTCAGTGGCAGTTCATTCCTGATGCCGGGCAACCTGGCCTGGCGGTCGCTGGCTGCCCATGGCGAGGTGCAGGTCGCGCCCCATGGGCAGTGGCTGCAAACCCTGATGGCTCCAGCCGAAGAGGTCGCTTCCCAGACTCACATCATCATCTGGTTGTGGGAAGATCTGGTGCCGGCACAGACGCTGGTCGGGTGGAGCGGTTTGGCACAAGAGGCGCAGCAGCTGGCCGTGGCCGCCTTCGTCGCATCACTCTGTCAGCCCCTGCAACAGCGTCTGCAGCGTCGGCCGCAGGATCATCTGCTGGTCGGTGTCTGCAGTCGCTCCCCTGCCTCCGTATTTGGCGCGGCGCCCTCCGCGCTTGCCTGTCTGGCCCGTGAATTCGAGCGCCAGCTTGCCCATTTGCGGCAGCAGCATCCCGGCTTGGATGACCTGCACCTGCCGCTCTGGTTGCAACAGCAGGGTCGCCCCCACTGTTTCGACAACCGCAATCACTACCTGATGTCCTGCCCCTTCTCCATGGCCGGCTTGGCCAGTCTGGCGCAGTGGATTGCCCCCTTGCTGCAGCGGCTGCACAGGCCCGCTCACAAGGTGCTGGTGCTCGATTGCGACAATACCCTCTGGGGTGGCGTAGTCGGCGAAGATGACGTGGGTGGCGTCCTGCTGGGGCAGGATGGGGTGGGGCGTCTCTATCAGGCTTTCCAGCAGGCGGCTTGTCATTGGCATGGGCAGGGCATCATATTGGCGCTCTGCTCCAAGAATCTGGCCGACGATGTGTGGCGGCTGTTCGATGAGCACCAGGGCATGGTGCTTGAACGCCATCACATAGCCGCGGCCGAGATTGGCTGGGGCCCTAAATCGGTGGGCCTGCAGCGCCTGGCAGAGCGGCTCAATGTCGGGCTGGACAGCCTGGTGTTCTGGGATGACAGCGAGCTGGAGCGTGCCGAGGTACGCGCCAACTGCCCCGAGGCCACCGTCATCACGCCCCCCGCCGAACTTTGGGGCTGGCCCGATGCCCTGATGACGCTCGCCGAGCTGCAGAGCCGCCACCAGAGCCATGATGACAGCTTGCGCCAGGGCTCCTATCTGGCACAGGCAGAGGCGAATGCGGTGCGCCAGCAACTGGGCGACGAACAGGCCTTCTTGCAACAGTTGGGGCTACGAGCGAGCTGGCAACCGCTCACCCAGAGCAATCAGCTGCGGGCCGAGCAGCTGAGCCAGAAGACCAACCAGTTCAATCTCTCCGCCCGCCGCTATCAGGCGGGTGATCTGGCACAGCTTGCCAGTACGCAGGGCGAGGTTTGGCTGGCCTCGCTACAGGACACGTTTGCCGATCACGGCATGACAGCCCTGCTGGTGGTACGCCCACTCGATGACGGACAGGCGCTGCTGGATACCCTGGCCATCAGCTGTCGGGTGCTGGGGCGAGGTTTCGAATACTGGCTGCTCGCACAACTGGCTGCCCGACTGATAGCAAAGGGTGTTGACCAACTGGTGATAAGCGTGGTGCCCACGGATCGCAACCAGCCGGCGCGGGATTTTCTGGCGACCCTGCCAACCCGGCCGATAACCACGCCAGCGGGATTGACGCCGCTGGCGGACGAGATGTTTCTCTGCCTGGATCTCCCCTCTCTTTCTCTCCCGTTTCTGGAGTTTTATGCCAATGAATGACCTCATCGCGCTGGTTCGCCAGCAATTTCCCCAAGCCAGCATCAACGAGCAGGCCGCCCTTGGTCTCGGCAGCTTTCCCGAGTGGGACTCCCTGGGTCACTTCAATCTGCTGCTGCTCATCGAGCAGCACTTTGCCGTGCGGTTCGAGCCACAGGAGCTGGCCGAGCTGAAGAGCCTGGCCGATATCAGACAGGCTCTGCAGCGCAAAGGGGTTGCCGGGTGAAACAGGCCATCGAGCAGGCACTGAGCGAGCTGGGGATCCCCAAGGGGAGTGCCCTTATGGTGCACTCGGACGCCATGGTCGTGGCTCAGTTTCCCGGTATGGGCAATGCCCAGGGAATAGCCGCCTTCTGGACCTGTCTGGAGCAGTGGCTGGCGGGGGATCTGCTGGTGCCAACCTTCACCTACAGCCCAATGGCGGACGAGTGCTTTGACCCTGCCCTTACCCCGAGCAAGGTGGGGCTGATGACTGAGGTGTTCAGGCAGCGTGACGGCGTGACCCGCACGCGGGATTCCATCTTTAGCGTGGCCATCAGCGGCCCCCACGGGGCCGAGCTGGCGGCTCGGGAGTGTCACGACTGCTTCGGTCAGGAGAGCCCGTTTGGCTGGCTGGCGGATCAGGATGGCTGGTTGCTGGGCCTGGGCTGTCATCCGGACAGGATCACCTTCACCCACTATGTGGAGCAACGACTGGCCGTGCCCTATCGCTATCACAAACTGTTCGAGGGACAAGTGTGCGTTGCCGGCGTTTTGCGCGACTGGCAGGCCGACTACTATGTGCGCGACCTGTCGCTGGCCAGCGAGATCGACCTCTCCCGGCTGGTGGCCTTGCTGCAGGAAAGGGGCGCCTGGCATCAGACCCTGTGCCAGCGGGTGCCGGTCTGGGCCGTGTCCTGCCGCGATTTCATCCTGGCCGCCAGTGAGCTGGTGGCGACGGCACCATACGCCCTGATCCGGGCAGGAGGAGCATCTCATGCAATTTGACCATATAGGCCTGGTGGTGCCGGATCTCGCCAGCGGTGAGGCCTATTGCCGGGAGGTGTTGGGGCTGAGTCGCTTCTCGGTAGCGGTGGAAGATCCGTTGCAGAAGGTATGGGTGCAGTTCGTGCACGATGAGGGCGGACTTTGCTACGAGCTGGTGGCGCCGGCGACAGAGGATAGTCCTGTGACCCAGGTGCTCAAGACCCGGCGCAACGTCATCAATCATCTGGCCTATCGGGTGCACTGCCTCGCTGAGAGTGCCGCCAGACTGCGGGATCAGCGTCACCTTCCCCTCGGCCCCAGCCAGCCAGCCATCGCCTTCGGTGGCGCCCACGTCCAGTTTTTCCTGAGCCCCCTTGGCCATATCGTCGAGTTGATCGAGGCACCTGTCATATGAGTTCTTCTCACAAGAGCGACTATCTGCCCACCGACTGGGATGACCAGGCGCAGATCGGTGAGCAGCTGCATCGTTTGCTGACCCTGCTGTTCCCCCTCAACCGCAGCTTGACTGGCGATGGCGTACGCCAGACTCTGGCCCTGATTCGCCAGCACTGTCTGCCTGAGCTGCAGATCCGGGAGGTGGCCAGCGGCACCGAATGTTTCGACTGGACGGTGCCCGATGAGTGGAACGTACAGCAGGCCTACATAGTGGGGCCGGACGGCTGCAAGGTGGTGGATTTCAAGGATCACAACCTGCATCTGGTGGGCTATTCGGAGCCGGTGCGCTGCACCCTCTCGCTGGCCGAACTGCAGCTCCATCTGCACTCCCTGCCCGACATGCCGGATGCCATTCCCTATGTCACCTCCTATTACAAGCGTCGCTGGGGCTTCTGCCTGCCACACAGGGTGCGCGAGGCGCTGCCGGAGGGGGATTATGAGGTGGTGATCGATGCCAGCCTGGCGCCCGGCTCGCTCACCTATGGCGACTGGGTTCTGCCTGGAGAGAGCGAGCAGGAGATACTGCTGTCCAGCTACACCTGTCACCCCTCCATGGCCAACAACGAGCTGTCAGGCCCTTGTGTCGGTGTCTTCCTGATGGCCTGGCTCGCCTCCCTGCCAAAGCGCCGTTACAGCTATCGATTGATGCTGGTGCCCGAAACCCTGGGGGCCATCGTCTATCTCTCCCGCCATCTGGATCACCTCAAGCGGCACACCCTGGCCGGCTTCAACCTGACCTGCCTGGGCGATGAGCGCAGCTATTCCTTCCTGCCCTCACGCCAGGGCAACAGCCTGGCCGATCGCATCGGCCGTCATGTGCTTGGCCACCTGGCGCCGGGTTACAAGGCTTACAGCTTCCTGGAGCGAGGCTCCAACGAGCGTCAGCTGTGCGCCCCCGGTATCGATCTGCCGGTCACTACCCTGATGCGCAGCAAATATGGCTGCTATGCCGAGTACCACACCTCGCTGGATGATCTCTCGCTGGTGACCCCGGCTGGTCTGGCGGGTGGCTTCCTGGCGTTGCGCCGGGCCATCGAGTGTCTGGAGCTGGACGAGCGCTGCGAGGTGACTGTGCTGGGCGAGCCCCAGCTGGGCAAGCGGGGTCTCTATCCGGATCTGTCGACCCGCTATTCGGGCTGGCAGGTGAGGGAGATGATGAATCTGCTGGCCTACAGCGATGGCCAGCTGACCCTTTTCGAGATCGCCGAGACCATAAAGGTGCCTTTCTGGCGGGTGGCCCCACTGGCCAGCATGCTGCTGGAAGCCGGGCTGCTGCGTCGCCTCAGCCAGCGACCGGATTACTCTATCACCAGATAGGCCGGCCCCGGGTTGTGTGGGGTGCGGCAGATGCTATGGCAGTTTAGCCCCAGGTTGTTTTTCGTTTTGCAGCTCAGCCGGGGGCAGCGGGCTGGCGCGCAATAGTTCGCTGAAGGTCTGGCGGCGAGACAGCTCCTCGCCGGAGGCATTGGAAATCGCCTTGATCATGAAACATCTCCTGTGGTGGGGGAGGAAGGGGCTGTCAGGGTATGTACCAGCTCATATTCGAGGTAATCGGCCAGCCCCAGCCAGTCTTGTCGCTCCTGGCTGCGGAGCAGGGCGGCTATCAGCTCGGGTGACAGGCTGCCCCGTGCGGTGAGGGCCTCCTGCAGCAAACCGGGCAGGGTCTGGCTCGCGGCAAGCGACTGCCCCAGCCGGAACTGGTGTGCCAGCACCCTGATGCGGATTGTCAGGCTATCACTCATGACTCGTACTCCGGGTGGTAGCTGCAGCCCGCTATCTCGGCCCCTTCACGGCTGCTGTTCCAGAAATGCACCTCGGGATGGCGCGCTATGTATCGCTCAAGTTCGGTGCGATAGGCGGAGAAGTTAGGGTTGGTCTTGACCCGGCGCCCATGTCCGTCGAGGGTCCAGCTGAGCGCCTGGCTGGCACTGGGGCCGAGTGCGCCATCCGCCCATCCGGAGTGGGTGAGCTCGCCGGGGAAGGCAAAATCTGTCCCCAGCAGTATGACCTGCTGGCAGCCCATCTGTACGGCAAGATCCACGGCGGGATGAATAACGCTGCCGCCCGAGTGCAGGGTTCCCTTGGGGAGCTCCTGCCTCAGTGTCTGGTACATGGGACTGCGGGAATAGGCTGCCTTGCGCGGCCCCTGCCAGGCCAGCAGGGCTGCCGTCGGCACTGTGGGGTAGTAGACCAGGGTGGTCTGGGCCGATTGGTCGGCGGGCAACCGGCTGCCGTGGATGGCATCATCTATGGTGACCACTATGTCTGGCCGGATGTCGTGGCTTAGCAGAAAGGCCAGCGCAGTGTCGACGCTGATCAGCAGATAGTCCTGACGCCGGGTCTGCAACTGGGCCTGCAGGGTGGCCAGGTTGCGCTGCAGTGTCGGGCCGCTGGCGACGATCAGGGCCTGCTTGCCACGTGCCAGACCGAACAGGGACGCCACATCGCCGTCGCCGACCAGCAGCTCGCGGTTCTCGGCCAGTCGCCGAGTGACATCAGGGTGCTCGGCGTCGAATCTGGCGCTGGCAAACGGCCGCTCTATCTCGCTGACCAGCCTGTCCCGGATGCGGGCGGCGGCGTCTTCCACCAGCAGCAACTCGGGCGGCAGGGCGAAGAAGGGCAGGCGGATCTCGCTCTCGTCCCCCGCCATCATCAGTTCGATCCTGGGGTCTGCCAGCCAGTCCTGCTGGTCCAGCAGCCGCAGCACCAGCGCAAACAGGGCGCCATTCATGATCTTCACTTCCAGCCGCTTGAGGCCGGCGCGGCCCAGCAGGGCGCGTGGCAGATCGCCGAGCCCTGTGCCGTAGAGGTGCAGCACGGCCACCTCGGGCAGGCTGGCCGCCTGCAGCTCGGCCTCTTTCACCCGATCGTGCCGGCTGGTGAGCTGGATGCCATCGATGCTGAGGGTCGAGCCCAGCCCTTCGGTCAGCTCGGCCTGGATGCTCTCCACGTCCTGTGCAAGCAGGCGGGGCCAGAGGGCTGGCCAGCGCTGGCTGACGAGCCTGCCGTGCTGGGCGAACAGTTCATCACTCATCTTTGTCTATCCACTCCCAGCTCAGCGGCTGATTGGCCGTCATGTCGCGGCTGACCCGCTTGCCGATGAGTCGATCGTAATCGGCAGGAGGCAGGCCGAGGGCGGGGCGCACCGACTTGATGTGGGCGGCGGTGAGCGCCTCTCCGGCCGCAATATCTTTGACCAGATAGAGGGAGCGGCGAAAGGCGCGGTTGCCCTGCTCGCTCTGGGTGAGCTGGTAGTCGGCCACCCCGAGCGCCGCATGGGCGGTGTTGACCGAGGCAATGAGCTCGGTGAGTTCGGCCGGTTCCATGGAGAAGGCGCAATCCGGTCCGCCGTCGGCGCGGGCCAGGGTGAAGTGTTTCTCGATGAGGGTTGCCCCGAGCGCGGTGGCGGCGATGGCGGTCGCCGCACCCAGAGTGTGATCGGAGAGTCCGACCTCGACACCAAAGCGCTGGCGCAGCATGGGGATGGTGCGCAGGTTGTATTCGGCCGCCGGCGCCGGATAGCCGCTGACGCAGTGCAGCAGCGCCAGCTGGCCGCTACCGTGCTTGAGCGCCATCTCGACGGCGGCGGCGATCTCGGCCTCGTTCGCCATGCCGGTGGACATGATGAGCGGCTTGCCGGTCTGGGCTGCGTAGCGGATCAGGGGCAGATCCACCAGCTCGAAGGAGGCAATCTTGTAGGCCGGGCAGTCGAGGGATTCCAGCAGATCCACGGCGCTGAAATCGAACGGGCTGCTGAATACCGTCAACCCCAGCTCGCGCCCCTTGGCAAACAGGGCCTGATGCCACTCCCAGGGGGTGTGCGCCCACTCGTAGAGATCGTACAGACTGTGACCATCCCACAGACCACCGTGGATCTGAAACTCGGGCCTGTCGCTTTTGAGGGTGATGGTGTCGGGTCTGTAGGTCTGCAGTTTGACCGCACTGGCCCCGGCCGCCTTGGCGGCGGTCATGATGGCCAGCGCGCGTTCAAGGTTGCCGTTGTGGTTGGCCGAGAGCTCGGCGATCACGTAGGGCGCCTGCGCCGGGCCGATGGATTGATGGGCGATCTGCATCTGTGGTCAGGCTCCTGTGCCAAGTTGCCAGCCTTGCGGCACCGGCTGCCAGGGGGCAGGGGGCGCTATCTGCGGTGGCTCGGCAAGATAGAGGGGAAATTGGGAGAAAATGCATTGCAAGCGATGTGCCAGCTCTTGCCACTCCGCAGGTTGAAGTGGCCGGGCGGCCTGCCATGTCAGCCGCTGACCGCTCAGAGTCAGGGTGATCAGCGGCTGGTCATCGTAAAGGAAGCGCCACCGCGGGCCATCGGGCTGCAGCCGGCTGCCGGCTTGGGGCAGCAGCCAGGCGGTGAGCCGATCCAGCCCCAGCCCGTCCACCTGCTGCTGGCCGCGGCGGCGGTAGTCATCAGCCTGCTGCTCCAGTTGCTGCAGGGCTTGCAGGAGCCGCGCCGGCTCGGCTAGCTCGCTCAGCGTCAGCCGTTCGGCCAGCTGGAAGCGGGCGATAACTTGATCGTTGAACTGCTGGTTGTCGACGATGGGCACCGCCAGGGTCGGCAGGCCGAGACAGGCCCGCTCCCAGGTCATGCCGCCGGCGGCGCCGATGGCGAAGTCGTGCCGGCTCATCAGGTCGGCCATCTGGTCGCTCTGGCGCAGCAGCACGATCTTGAGCTCGGACAGCTCGGCCACCCTCTGCTCCAGCTCGGGCCAGAAGGGGTTGGCACCGCCTGCCACCAAGGTCCAGCGGATGGTACGGGCCCAAGGTAGCCGGGTCAGACTGTTGAAGGTAGTGAGGCAGGCACCGGCCGGGTCGGCGCCGCCGAAGCAGATGAGCCCTCGCTGCCACTGGCTGGTTTGTTGACGTGCCAGCTGGCGATAGGCTGGCCTCAGCAGGGCATAGTCGGTGCCAAGCAATAGTTGGCAATCCGCCGGGATCAGCGGTTGGTAATCAGCGGCTGTGCGCAGTGGTCCCTGATCCAGCAGCAACTGGCAGTGGTGCGGGCGATCGGCCAGATCATCGATCACCAGCAGCTGATTACAGTGGACCGCCAGCTCTGTTTCGAGCCGCTGGTCAATCCGGTAGTGATCGACGATCAGCCAGTCGGGCTGCAGGCGGGGCAGGGTGCCGGCGTCGTCCAGTGCACTCAGGGGATGATGGTGATGAGGCCGCAGCAGCGGCAGCAGATGTGCGGACAAGTCGTGGCAGAGGAAGTGGCACTCGGCCCCCGCAGCCCGCAGCCGATCGGCGATGGCCAGGCAACGCATCAGGTGGCCCAGCCCTATTTCGGCGCCTGCATCGAGCCGGAAGGCAACCTTAAACGTCATCTTGGGCCAGCACTTGAAAGAGCAGTTCGGCCAGGCGCCAATCTTCCGGCGTGTCTATGTCGACCACCCTGTGCCTTGGCAGAATATGGCCGATCCCTTCCCCGCCCACCGGGCTGATACCCCCCAACCAGGCCGCGCGGCTACCCCAATAGAATTGGCCGGCATCCTGGTAGGCGGGTTCCAGATCCTGGGATCGTTTCGCCATCTGCTCCGGCCAGAAGGGGCTGACTCTGCCCTGTGCGTCCATGCGTACCGCCCGCTGGATGGGGAAGCCGAACTCGGCGACCGTGTAGACGAAGGGCGCCTGGCTGGCGAGCAGGCGGTTGTGGGCGGCGCTCAGATCACTGGCCTGAATGAGAGGCACTGTGGCATAGATGCAGCAGTAGTATTCCGCCTGCATGCCGAGATCGTCGAGTCGCCGGATGGCATCGATCACCACTGGGGTGGTGCCGGTATGGTCGTCGGCCAGGCTGGAGGGACGCAGGAAGGGCACCTCGGCGCCGAGTTGGCGGGCAATGCCGGCGACCTCCTCATCATCGGTGGAGACCACAATTCGGCTGAAGCAACCTGCCGCCCTGGCCGCCTGAATGGCGTAGGCGAGCATGGGCTGGCCGCAGAAGGGGCGGATATTTTTGCGGGGAATGCGCTTGCTGCCGCCCCGGGCCGGAATGATGGCGATAGCCATGAAGTTCCCCTATGAGAAGCCGATAAGGCCTTATCGGCAGGATTGTAACCTGTTTTAAGTGGAGTATGGTCTGCTGCGTTGGTTTTGCAGGCGCTGGATGATTGATTGAAGCCATTGATGGTAAAAGAGATAATCAAAAAATCATGGTGAGGTAAACAATAATATGACAGACGTTGAAGGGTTTGCGCGCTATGGTGTCCGGCTGGTGCCGCTGGTTCAGGATGACATTGAAATGGTTCGTCAATGGCGTAACGATCCCAAGATTGCTGACCTGATGCTGGACAAGACTCATATCACGATCGAAATGCAGCAGCAGTGGTTTACTCGGCTACAGCTGGCGAATGACAGGTTTTATTATCTGGTTTGGTTTAAAGAACAACCTATTGGGGTCGCGTCCCTTATCAGAGTGAATCGTGAAGTTGGAAGTTGTGAGCCGGGTATGTATATCTATGTTGATGAGTATCGCAATAATATAGTGCCATTTTGTGTTGCCTTTGCACTCAATGACTTGGCTTTTGAAATGCTAGGTTTGTCGCAGCTATTTGGCAAAATTTTTGCCAATAATCCAGCTTCGATCCGCTTTCATGAGGCGGCTGGCTATCGTCGTTACGATGAGGGTGAGGATGGCCTTGGTTTGTATATTCTGGAGCGGGAACCCTATCTGGTTGCCCGTGCCAAAATAGCTCGTTTTATAAGGTATTGATGATGCAACTTGAACAGATTTTTTCCGAGGCATTGGGCATTCCACTAGAACAGATTTGCGATACGCTCAGTTATCAGGGGATCCCCCAGTGGGATTCCGTTGCTCATATGGGCCTAATTGCCCAGCTGGAGGATTGCTACGGCGTTCTGCTCGATACGGATGATATTATCGACATGAGCTCGGTCGCCAAGGCGCGGGAGATTCTGGCCAAATACGGGGTCGCCCCCTGATGCAGGGGTTGCTGCAGGGCAAGCGGGCTTTGATCACAGGGGCAGGGCGCGGTATTGGTCTCGCCATCGCGCGCCAGTACGCCGCGCAGGGGGCTGAGCTATGGCTGGGGGGCCGCAATGAAGCGGCCATGAGCCAGCTGGCGGCCGCTCTCGGCAGCGAGTTCGGCGTGCCCTGCCAGCCACTTTGTTTCGACGTAGCCGAGCCGCAGGCGGTCAAGCAGGCGTTTCAGCAGCTGTTTGCCCAAACCCGCCAGCTGGATGTGCTGGTCAATAATGCCGGGATTCTGGATGATGCCCTGATTGGCATGGTGGGCCAACATCAGATAGAGCAGACATTCTCGACCAATGCCTACGGTATTCTTTATTGCAGCCAGTACGCGTCCCGCCTGATGCAACGCACCGGTGGTGGCAGCATCATCAACATGGCTTCGATCATTGGCCGGGTAGGTAATGCCGGGCAAGCCGTGTATGCTGGCAGCAAGGCGGCGGTGATCGGTATCACCCAGTCACTGGCCAAAGAGCTGGCTGTCGGCCAGATCCGGGTCAACGCCATCGCCCCCGGTTTTATCGATACCGATATGGCTCGCGGGATCCCGGAAGCAAAGTTCGCTGAGCGCCTCGCCAGCATTGCCATGGGGCGCATCGGCACGCCGGACGAGGTGGCCAAAGTAGCGCTGTTCCTCGCCTCCGACCTGTCGAGTTACGTGACCGGTCAGGTCATAGGCGTGGATGGAGGCATGTTGGTCTGATGGATCACGCGCACGCACTGCTCGCCCATCTGCGGGAAGACAACCTGGCGCCAGCCTGGTGCGACCCGCAAGAAGGTTGGCTCTCCTACGGCGAGCTGGCACGGCGGGTCGCACGGCTAGCTGCCAGCTATCCGGACGAGCGCAGCCTATTCTATCTGCCCTTTTTCACCCGCACCGCCCACCTGCTGCACTATCTGGCTGTGCTCAAGCTGGGGCATGTCGTGATGCTGGCAGACCCCGCCCTCCCATCGAGTCAACACGATGCCAGCTGCCGGCAGTTTGGCGTGAGCTGGTGGATCAATGACGCCGGCCAGCTGGAGCGGCTCGCCGCGACGACGCCCACCTTGCACCCCGAGCTGGCGGTGTTGCTGCCGACCTCGGGCAGCATGGGCAGTGCCAAGTGGGTGCGGCTATCGGGCCGCAATCTGGCCGCCAACGCCGCCTCCATCGCCGATTATCTGGCGCTGGCGGCGGCCGAGCGGGCCATCACCAGCCTGCCGCTGTTCTACTCCTATGGCCTCTCGGTGCTCAACAGCCATCTGCTGGTGGGCGCCTCCCTGGTGCAGAGCGAGGGGAGCGTGCTGAAGCGCGACTTCTGGCAGCAGGTCGAGCAGCACGGCGTGAGCAGTTTTGCCGGGGTGCCCTTTACCTATCAGATGCTGGCCCGGCTGCGCTTTGACTGGGCCCGGTATCCCTCCCTGCAGACCCTGACCCAGGCGGGGGGGCGACTCGAACCCGCGCTAGCGCAGCAGTTTGCCGAACAGGCCCTGCGGCTGGGGCGCCGTTTCTTCGTCATGTATGGCCAGACAGAGGCGACGGCGCGCATGGCCTGGCTGGCGACGCACGAGGTGGTCACCCATCCGGATGCCATCGGCCGCGCCATTCCCGGCGGTCACTTCTCCCTGCGCGAGCTGGAGGGGGGCAAGCCCGGGGAGGGGGAGTTGGTCTATCGCGGTGACAACGTCATGCTGGGCTATGCCACTACCGTCGAGGATCTGGTGCAGGGCGCCCTGTTGCAGGAGCTGGCCACCGGCGATCTGGCCCGTTGTGACGAGGCGGGCCGTTACTACATCTGCGGCCGGCTCAGCCGTTTTCTCAAGCTGTTCGGCAAGCGGGTCAGCCTGGCTGAGGTCGAGAGCCAGCTCCATCGCTGGGGCTGGACGGGGGCCTGCGGCGGGTGTGATGACTGCCTGCTGGCGGTCGTCGAACCCCATGGTGAACTGACGGTCGACGGCTTACAGCGTGAGCTGGCGCAGTGGCTGCAAGCACCGCCACGGGCGGTGCGGGTGATACAGGTGGCACAGCTGCCGCGCACCGCTAACCACAAGATTGACTATGCCGCCCTGACCAGACTGGCGGAGGAGGCATGATGGAAAGCTTGCTGACCGCGCCGGTCTTCGCCCTGCCCCAGGCCGCCAAACAGGCGCTGCTGCTGGCGCGGCTCAATGCGCTGACTGCGCACCATCGGGCGCACTGCACGGCCTATGACAATGTGCTGCAAGCCTTCGGCTGGACGGCAAACGCTGCCGATTATGGCGAGTTACCCTGTCTGGCGGCCCGGCTGTTCAAGCTGGCCCAATGGCAGAGCGTGCCGCAGAGCGAGGTGTTCAAAGTGCTCACCTCATCGGGCACCACTGGCTCGCCATCACGGATCGTGCTGGACAGGGAGACCGCCGCACTGCAGAGCAAGGTGCTGGTGAAGATACTGCAGGAGTTTGTCGGCAAGCAGCGGCTGCCCATGCTGCTGGTGGAGCAGCCTGCTCTCATCCAGAACCGCAGCGGCTTTTCGGCGCGTGGCGCTGGCGCCCTGGGGCTCTCCTTCCTCGGCCGGGACCACACCTATGCCCTCGACGAGCAGATGCGGCCCAACTGGCCGGTGATAGAGGCGTTTTGCGACAAATATGCCGGTCAGCCTGTGTTGTTGTTCGGTTTTACCTTCATGGTCTGGCAATGCCTGCTGGAGCCGCTGCGCGAGCGCGGCCTGCAACTGCCGCTGACACAGGGCATTTTGTTTCACAGCGGTGGCTGGAAGAAGCTGCAGCATCTGGCGGTGGACAATCCCGCCTTCAAGGCGCGCTGCCGCGAGCAGTTGGGGCTGGGTCGAGTACACAACTTCTATGGCATGGTGGAGCAGGTGGGATCCATCTTCGTCGAGTGCGAGCAGGGGCATCTGCATGCCCCCGTGTTTGCCGATCTGCAGGTGCGGGATCCGCTCACCCATCAGTCGCTCGGGGTCGGTAGGTCCGGTTTGTTGCAGGTGCTCTCCGCCATTCCCGGCAGTTATCCGGGCCACAGCCTGCTGACCGAGGATCTCGGCGTGCTGTTGGGGGAGGATGACTGCCCCTGTGGCCGCCATGGCCGTTATTTTCAGGTATCAGGACGCCAGCAAGGCGCCGAGGTGAGGGGATGCAGCGACACCTTCCAATGACTCCGTCCGGAGTGAGCACCGGGTTCTGGCAGGAGGGGCCGGCGGTCAGCTTCGTGGCGCCGACGACGGGCTGGCAAACCTTCTACCCGCAGCCCTTGCCCTGCTTTGCCCCCGTCATCTGCGACTTCGTGGCGGCCCTGTCGACACGCCTGCAGCAGGAGGGGCGGCGTCATCCCGATCTGGCCGCGTTCGGCTTTTGGCTGCGGCCGCGCCAGCTGGCCAGAGAGCGGCAACGGCTGCAGGGGCGGGGGCCGGTGGGCGTCGTGTTTCACCTGGTGCCTTCCAACGTACCGACCGTGGCCTTCTACTCCTGGCTGATGGCCCTGCTGATGGGGAATCCCTGCGTGGTGCGGCTGTCGTCGCGCCGCGATCCGGTGCAGGATGCCATGCTGGCGATCCTCAATGAACTGTTCAGTCTCGGTGAATGGCAAGAGGTCACCGCCCGTACCCGCTTCATTCGCTATGACCACGACGAGGACATTACCGCCTGGCTGTCGGCTCGCTGCCGGCTGCGTATAATCTGGGGCGGCGACGAGACCATCCGCCAGGTGCGGGCCATTCCCCTGGCACCAACGGCGCAGGAAGTGGTGTTTCCGGATCGCCGCTCTATGGCGGTGCTCGACAACCGCTGGCTGGCCGGGCTGGATCCGCAGGGGTGGCAACGAACGCTGGATGCCCTGCAGCAGGACTGCACCCGCTTCAACCAGCAGGCCTGCGCCTCACCAACCACCCTCTGCTGGCTCGGTGAGCCCGACGAGGAGCTGCGCCGCCGTCTGCTGGAAGCTCTGTTTGCCCCCTTTGCTGTCGATCCCGCCCTGGCGATGGAACGACTCATCCACAGTCAACAAAATGCCGCCGAGCAGGGAGGAATGAAGGTGACCAGCTTGCCCAGCGTCACCTTATTGACTCCGGCGAGCGCGCTGCGGCTCGCACACGTCGGAGGAGGTACAGTTGCCGAATTTGTGGCCGATACCCTGAATGAGCTGCTGGCACAGCCCTGGGACATGCAGACCTGCGTATGGGTCGGTGGTGACAGGGCCGGGGTCGAAGCGGCGCTGCCGACTGCCCCCACATGCCGGATTGACCGGGTGGTGGCGCCGGGACAGGCGCTCGCATTCGAATGGCACTGGGATGGCATCGACATGCTGCAACTGTGCAGTCGTGGCCTCCGCCGACGCGAATAATCGGGTGTGGCTCACATAAATCCCGCAGCTTCAATGGATTAGCTTGGTCAGGCATACCTCTTGCAGTAAAACCTGACAGAGAGGGAGAAGGGTTGACAGGGACCGTGCGGTAGCCTTGCCCATTTTCTCCCATCCGCTTCTTTTCTATTCATTTTCCCTTGGATTTCCCTATGAAAGTCAGCGTATTGGTGCCCGTCTACAATCTGGCGCGCTTCATCGAACCCTGCCTGCTCAGCCTGCTCGAGCAGCAGACGGATTTCGAGTTCGAAGTGATCGCAACCGATGACGGCTCGAGTGATGACTCCTGGTCCATCATGCTACGGCTGGCACGGCAATGGCCGGCACTGCGGGCCCTGCAAAACGAACGGAACATGGGGCTGGCCAGAACCCAGAAGCGGCTGCTTGGCGAAGCAAAAGGGGCCTACCTTGCCTATGTGGATGGCGACGACCTGGCCTTGCCTGGCAAGTTGCAGGTACTGGCCGACTATCTGGATGTCCATCCCGGCTGCGCGCTCTGTTATCACGAGGCAGAGGTATTTGACAGCGAAACAGAAGAGGTTACGGCCCATTACAGCCGCGATTATTACAATGCTGCTTATATTCCCCGTAAGGCCAGTGCAGAACACTTGATCCGCTACGGCTGTTTCCCCAATGCCAGTTCGATCGCCTTTCGGCGCCATCCTCACTTGCAGGAGGCGGTGGATGCCGATTGCAAGATCATCCTCGACCATCCGTGGCACATCCTCAACGCCTTGTATGGCAAGGGGAGCGTCGATGGCATTCCGGAGGTTTATGGACGTTACCGGATCCACTCCCACAGCTTTGGGGGACAAACCAAGCGTTCGCCAGAGCGGCGTGAACAGGTACTGGCTGATCAACTCAAAGCCTGTGATAACGCTCGTCCATTCGGGATCGCCGACTCGGTTATCGCGGCAGGCAAGGCGCACTACCGTTTCGCGACGGCACTCTATTTTCTCAAGCAAGGCGATGTGGCGCGTTTCGAGCGCTTCATCAATGAATCCGTGGTGGATGGCTGGTTCTTCGATGGGCGACATCAATTGGCCTGGGAGAATCGTGCTCAACCCACAATCGTAGCTCAACAGCTTTTCGGTGCTTCTCAATGAGTTATCAGGCGATTGTCATCGGTACCGGCCTATCTGGTGCCGTGATGGCCGAGCGGATGGCAAGTCAGCTTGGCTGGAAGGTGCTGGTGCTGGAGCAGCGTAACCACATTGGTGGCAACTGCTTCGATGAGTATGACGAGTATGGTGTGCTGGTACACCGCTACGGACCCCATCTCTTTCACACCGATAACCATGAGGTGTGGGAGTATCTGTCGGCCTTCACCGAGTGGCATCCCTACGAACATAAGGTGTTGTCACGTATCGACGGGCAATTGGTGCCGATCCCGTTCAACCTGACCAGCATCGAACGCTGTTTCGAACCCGATACCGCTGCCGCCATGATAGCAGCCCTGCGCGAACGCTTTGGCGATGGGGCCAGGGTCCCCATTCTGGAACTGCGCAAAGAGGCTGATCCCCTGCTGGGTGAATTGGCTGATTTCATCTATCGCAAAGCGTTTGTGAACTACACCAGTAAGCAGTGGGGTGTGCCGCCCGAGCAGATCTCCCCCGAAGTTACCGCAAGAGTGCCCGTGGTGGTGAGCCGGGACGATCGCTATTTTACCGACGCCTACCAGGCGGTACCGAAGGACGGCTATGCCGCCATGGTCAGCCGCATGCTGGCGCAACCGGGTATCGAGTTACAGCTTGGTGTCGCGATGGATGAGCGAGTGGTACTAGATTGGGAGGGAAAACGAATTCTGCTTGATGGCGAACCCTTCTCCGGCCCGCTGATCTACACCGGTATGCTTGATCAGCTCTGTCCTCAGGTTGCATCGTTGCCTTATCGTTCGCTGCGCTTTGAGCATCGCCATCTGGCGCAGGAACAATTTCAAACGGTCACCACTGTTAATTATCCGAATGAAGAAGCCTTCACGCGGATCACAGAGTTCAAGCATTTCAGCGGGCAGGTACATCCCGGCACCAGCATTGTGTACGAATATCCCTGTGACTATCAGTCAGAACAGGGGCTCGAGCCTTACTACCCGTTGTTTACCGATGATGCGAAGCAACGCTACCTTGCTTGTTGTACCGAGTTAGCTCAATTTCCACAAGTAATCGCATTGGGGCGTTTGGCCGAATACCGTTATTTCGATATGGATGATGCGATTTCAAATGCATTGAAAAAATTTATTCGTAGCGTCCTTCATCATACATAAAAATACCGATTAAGAATTTTGGTATGAGTAGACAAGAACAAGTAAAAATACGATGCAAAGTAGGTGTGGATATGACCTGTCAGGAAAATTGGAAATTGCCATCAAAATTATATGAGATCGCATGGCACAGCTATGCACTAGTGTCTTTTGATATTTTTGATACTCTGCTGCATAGAGCCTTAATTAATCCCAAAAGTCTTTTTCTTGAATTAGGGCGTAAGGCCATTTCCTTAGGGTTACTTGATGAATCCATATCACCTGCAGACTTCGCTCAATTGCGTATCGATTTGGAGCATGAAGCAAGGCGTTTGAGTGTAGGCAAAAGCACTGAAGTGACGTTGTCCCAGATATGGGAACAGGCTCCGGTAACATTGCCGATAATTGAATTAATGGCACTGGAATTAGATGTCGAATATGCTTATTCTTTCGCCAACCCTTACAGCAGTACGCTAATCAAGCAACTGCAGGAAAATAACATTAGGTTCTGCCTGACCAGTGATACATATTTTCCCCGCGATTTCATTGAGCGATTATTAGCCAAGGCTCGGATCGATATATCAGGGATCGATCTTTTTCTCTCCTGTGAAGAAGACGCCAACAAAGGTACGGGGACTCTGTTCCAGAAGTTATTGGAAGTTACCGGGAAAATGCCTGAACGGATATTACATATAGGGGATGACCTGACAGCTGACCATCTACAGGCTAAAAGAACCGGTTTGATAAGCTGCTATCTCGAACACATTCATTTACCAACAGTTATCGGACAGCATGAAATGTTATTGGGGATGGATTGTTTGCAAGACCCGTTACATTCAATTCGCCGGCTTGGTCATTTTGTTCATCCATTAAAGGATGAGCCTGCAGCATTTTTTCGCTATTTCGGTGCGAGTGTTTTGGGTCCTGGACTTTGTGCTTTCGCGCTCTGGGCTGTCAAAGATGCCATTGCAAAAGGGATAAATCTGATTTGCCCAATAATGAGAGAAGGGGCAATTTTAGCACCACTACTGGAAAATGCGATTTCTCTGTTAGATGCAAATATTAAGGTTAAGCCATTTTATATTTCCAGACGAGCCGCATTTCTTCCAGCCATGAGAGAATTAAATGAGCCGGCTCTCAGACAATATTGCAGTCGTCGCCAATTTTCACTGGCTGCACTGATAGACGAGTTGGTGTTACCGGAGGTACCGCTAGCTTTGCAAGAGCACTTACCGAAAATGCTCAATGATATTCCCTGTCAGGAAGTGCTCAAGGAATATCTTTTCTCGGTATCGGTGCAGGAAGCTGCACGCAAAGCAAGCAAGGAAGCAAGAACCTGTTTGAGGGACTACACCTCCTCGTTATGGCATGGACACCAGAAAGTCGCGATGATGGATCTGGGGCCAGGAGGAAATTCTTTAGCGTGGTTGGCCGATAGTTTAGGTGAGTTGGCTGACCGCATAACACTCAATTACCTATTATATTCTGTACCTGAGTTGGCCAAACACAGACGCCATGGTCATCGATATGCTGTATTTATGCCACATACATCAGAATCGTTGCCTTTGTTACGGCTATTTAACCGCAGTCCTGAGCCTATAGAAATATTGCTAACGGGTCGCCATCAGACCACGTTAGGTTACCAGCGTCTTCAAGATGGTACAGTCTCGCCATTGCTGGGCCGAGCCTTTTACGATCCGCAACAGGAGTTATTGTTGGAGGAGTTTTCCAAAGGTGTTGATCTGGCTTGGCAACATTTTTCCCATGCTTGTCAGTATGTGGATAATGATTGGTTCACTGGCGAAGAAGTTCGAATAGTAGAGCTAAAACATATTCAGAGGTTATTAGAGTTGCCAACCAAACAGGAGGCTAAATACCTCGGGGATCTGTTATTTGATGACAATGCCGGTTCTGATTCATATGGTCGCATTTGTGCAGAGTATGATGAAGAGTTGTTGAGGTTGATTGGGGCTGAGGATTTTCTTCGTCAGGCCCGTCAGCAATGGGGCTACCAGAGTCGTGGGGTGCGTTGGCCTCAAGGGGTAGTAACTCGGCACCATCCCGACACATTGGCAGCTCAGCGTCGGGTTTTATTTAATGATGTGGAGCACAAGCTGCTGTGTGTCACCCTACTTGAACAGATAAAGCTGGCCGGGCATAGAAGGGCAACCCTTTATGGTGGTGGCAAGCTGGGGCATGAGATGCTTCAGGAGGCGATGGCGAGGGGAATAGAGATCGATTTTGTTGTCGACAGCAATGTAGCACTTCATGGCCTAAGGGTGCTGGACAGGGAGATAGTGCCACTGGCTCGTGCTGCCAGAGATGGTTGTGGCCAATATCTGGTTGCTTCGGCGGCCTTCTCTGTCGCTATCGTAGAAGGCATCGTTCGTTATTACCAAGAACAAAATTTACCGTGTCCCGCTATTTACGCCATAAAGGGGGTCAGACCTTGAAGATAGCTTTTTTGTCCAAGGCTGATGCTGCTGGGGGGGGGGCCAGCCGTATCGCACAAGACTTGGCAGAAGGATTCAGGGAGCAGGGACATGAGACAGTCCATTGGGTTTCGTGGACACACACCGGTTATGACACACATCGTCGTCGCCTCTATGGTGAGCGTTGGCAGCGCAGTTTTTACCGTTACAGCAAAAATATCAAAAGTTGGTTTGCACCTGATGTCATTCCTTTTGAATGGCCCAATCTTTATTGGCAGAATTTACCGGTTAATTTTGATTTGGTTCATGTCCACGATATCTCTTCAGCTATGTCCAGTTGGAGTGTGCAGAGACTGGCTAAGCAGATGCCTGTTCTGTGGACTCAGCATGATTGCTCTGCCTTCACGGGTGGCTGTATCAATCCTTTGAACTGTACCAATTATCGTAGTGGCTGTGGTGATTGCCCACAACATGGCCAATGGCCATTGGACAGCCGGTTTGATTACAGCCGTTTGAAGAGGCACCTGAATCAGCAGGCTCTTGATGTCTCACAGCTGACATTGGCAACGCCTTCTCGCTGGTTGCAGCAGTGGGCATTGGATAGCGGTCATATACGAAAACCTCCTTTATTGCTTCGAAATGGAGTAAATACAGATATTTTTATTTATGTTTCGAGAGCATGCAAAGAGATACCAGTCCTAGTTGTTGCTGCTGCATCACTTTCTAGTCCCTATAAAGGTGTGGGTGATGCAATAAAAGCTCTAAAACTTATTCCAAAGCATCAAAAATATAAGTTAATAGTGATCGGTGAAGCAGATAATAATACCAAGCTAGGATTTGAAGGGCTGCCCGTGACCTTTACTGGCCATATCAGTGACCAGAGTATGTTAGCTAGTTATTACCACCAGGCAGATCTATTACTGATGCCAAGCCTGGCTGATAACCAGCCTTTGCAGTTATTGGAAGCTATGGCCTGTGGCCTGCCTACGGTGGCGTATGCAACTGGAGGAATACCTGAGTTATTGGGAAATAATGAAAGAGGATGGTTGGTACCAACAGGTGATGTGACTGCTTTGGCAAAAGCATTGGATATTGCACTACTTTCTTTCCCTGAACGTATAGATAAAGGTATGAGGGCAAGAGATTGGATAACAGCTAATCACAGTAAGAGTGTTATGTTGGCAGAACATTTGGCTGTTTACCAAAAAGTGATAGCTACATGGCAAGCAGGGTGAGAACATGAAAAATATTTATCTAACCAAAATTTAAGATGAAGAGCCATGTCCCATTTATCGTGCCATAACTTTATAAAAATCATGGGCCATGTAGGAATAATTTTGTATTTTTGGCTGAATCGTAATTAGCTTGACGGGTATAATTATGAAGAAAGTGATTGCCTTCGGTGCTGGTGGCTTGTTTAGAGCGTTCTCACCGTTTATAAAATCCAACTATCAACTAGTTGCTATTTCAGACAATGACATAAAACAACATGGTAAATTGAATGATGGGGTTAGGATTATATCTCCTTCGGATATTATTTATCTGAATTTCGAACTTATTATTATCACTAGTATGTATTTTGAGGAGATAAAGGAAAAACTAATTTCTCTTGGTATAGATGATAATGTTATTGTAAATGTGTATGATGATCTTTTGATTCGCGAGAGTGTGGCTCATTATTTAGTTGCGCATGACGAATTTATGCGAGCAACAAATAGGATATCATTATTATCATTAACAAAGAAAAAATTGATAGTAATGAACTCTTTAGGAAATGGTGGGGCTGAGAGAGCATTATTAAATTTATGCCGTAGGCTTGAAGATAAAGAAAAAGTATTTGTGATTGTCATTGAAGGGGGGGGAGAGTATTTTGATGCACTTAGCCATATTCTTGCCGTAGTAGAGATCTTTTCATCTATTGAAAACAGGTTGCTTTCTCGTTGTTTTTTTATGTATTTTTCCGCCAAGGAGATATGCTCCCGGTTATTCGGTAGAAATAAATACGATGTTGCTATTGCATATATTGAAGGGCTTTCTACCTATCTTGTTTCAGGAATAAATAGCATCTATAAAGTCGCTTGCGTACATGCAAACCTACGCTCTCATCATGTCAGTGCTCCTTATTATGCATCATTGAAAGCAGAATATGATGCTTATACCAATATCGACCACATGATCTTTGTATCTGGTTCTGTTAAGCATGGCTTTAATGAGAGAATCGGATGGCAAGGTTGTGAGTCCAGCATCATAGGAAATATTTTTGATATTGAAACTATTACTAGCATGTCCAACATGGAGAATGATTCACAAATCTCATCTCCATATATCGTTGCAGTTGGGCGATTGGTTGCGGTCAAAGGGTTCGATAAGTTAATTTGTGCCTTTGCCAAGATTAAAAGAAATAGTCTGGAAGATATCAAGTTAGTTATTATCGGGGATGGCCCCATGAAATCAGCTTTGGGTGATTTGATATCTTCATTAGGAATGAAAGAACATATAATCTTATTGGGGAAGAAAGAAAATCCTTATCCATATATTAAGTCCGCTCAATGTTTAGTATCGTCCTCAGTCAGTGAGGGGCATCCACTTGCTATTGGTGAAGCCATAGCTCTCGGGACTCCTATTATCGCGACGAATTGTAGAGGAAACTCTGGCATGTTGGCACATGGCCATTATGGTTATTTGTGTGATAATAGTGAAAGTGGATTGGTGAGTGCATTAAGATATTTTCTTGATTCTCCAATGCATTGGGCTGTATTACAGTTTAAATCTGTTTGTGGGCAAGCTAGCGTAGCTGGTCAAAATGAAGTCGATAAATGGAATGAAATTTTAAACTATTCAGATAATTAGTTTATGCAGACTTTTATATTCTTTCCCCGTCATCTATTCTCTCGGTGAATATATATGAATATAGTAAATAAAAAAGATATTCTTGTGTTTGGTACAGGAAGTCTCTATAAGCTGAACAAGCAAGATCTGTTAGATAGATTTAATATCATATCCTTCATTGATAACAATGTGCATTGTAATTTGAATGAATTAGATGGTGTTATTATAAGAAGGCCAGAGGAAATCATATTTCTTCATTATGACCTGATAGTTATTGCGAGTTCTTTCGAAAATGAAATATATAAACAATTGTTAAATCTACATGTTCCAACGCACAAGATAGTTCTTCTTCGGTCAATATTAAAAATTAGTCAATCAAAAATGATTGCACATTCAGATAGTTATGGACTGTTCTATAAATCGATTGGTATTAATGGTGAAAACCTTGCCATTGTTATTCTATCCTATGGCCGAGTAGATATGACTGTCAGGCTATTGACATCAATAAAAGATAAGATGCCAGACTTTTCTGGAGAGATAATTTTATTTGACAATGGTTCTAAACATGAAGAGTTGATTATTTTACGGTTCTACCTAGACGACTTCTCCATAAACTATAAATTAATATTAAATAATGAAAACTATGGTGTTGCAAAGGGTAGAAACTACGCTATGCAACATGTTACGAAAGAATGGGTATTCTTTGTGGATAACGACATTTTCTTTATCGATAATCCACTTCATTCTATTCATCAAACAATAGTGAGATTTCAGACACCATATATAAACTTACCATTGTTAAATGGAGATGGTAATACAATATATTCATTCGGTGGAAATGTTGTAATTAATGGGAATGATGTCAGTGTTACACCCTTCATCCCTGGGGGATGTCATAAATTAATTGTTGAAAATACCATGGAGTCAAGGATTGTCTTTGGTTCATTCTTATTTGGTGGTGCTGCTATTTATCATGTTACTTCTTTTATATCTCACGGGCTGTTTGATGAAGACATGTTTATTGGATTTGAAGATATAATATTTTCAATATCTCTATTGAAAAAAGGTATTAGGGTTGCAAACATATCTGATTTTTATATGATTCATGATCATGCTAGATCATCTGACGAAGAATATAACAGCGTGAGGTACGATTTGAAAACTATAAAAAATTCAGCTGATGTTGCGCTTTCTAAGTATGGTGTTCGAATGTATTCAGATGATGTTGAAGCGTGGCTTTTGCAACGTAAATAAAACATTTTACTCCGCAGAGTAAGGGCAATACATGTTTATTGATGAAAACGTTTTTTTTTCTTCTATGTCTTCTATAAAAGCAGGTAATATATATCTCTCTCCATATAACGATCTGTCATTGAAATTAAACTCGAAGATGTTAGAGTATCATTGTATTGTTTCTGGTTATATTGATGCAAAGAAAGAAAGTGCTAACATATACAGATCGTCAGTTCTTAGGACGGATGATGTGGTTATTGTAAGTAGCCCTGTATATTGGAATGAGATAGTACAGGATATGTTGCATGCAAAGATTTATCTCAATACTAGACATGGTTTTGTAGAGTATCAAGAATATAAATTGTCGATTGCCAATAAAAAATATAGTGAGTTAAGTATTAGACTGTTTGATCAAAATGACATACAACTTGTAAATGAGATTCTTAGTAGATTAAGAAACAAGTTTTACTCTATCGCCATTATATCTAATAACCCGTTACTATTTGAGGGAGAATTAATTGGATGGGAAGAAAATAGTCTGAATTCTCGAGAGTGCTTTTTCTCACTATCTATAAATAGTATTGTTCATGAGTCATCAGTATCTAACTTGTCAGTACTGCTTTCGAAAAGTAGGGCTGAACCTCCTATAGTTAAACCTAATGGGAATAATATATCCTATACAAATGTAATATCTTTTGATGGTACTTATCCCTTAAGAAATACATTAACTAAGAATGAGGATACATGTATTGGGCATCCCTCAGTGGATGTGCCGACTGCAGCACATGTGATAGATAAAGATATTGACATCCTAACTACTAGCCCTTCCTCTAAATATATGGATTTAGTCGATTCATCAAAATATGGAATACCATATAAATATTTATCTCCAAATAAATACTATCATTATAACGACCTTGAAGAGACAGATAATTGGCAATTGGAAGTATATCTTTTTGCTTTAGGATTAATGATTAAACATGACTTTTTAAGTATAGCTGATATTGGATGTGGTTCTGCACATAAACTAATGACTTATTTCAAAAAATATAATACATTGGGTATAGAATTGCCAGAAAATGTTGCGGCCCTTCGTAAAAGATATCCAGATAAGACTTGGTTAGAAAGTGACTTCAGTCCTCGTAATGAGTTCAGCGCCGATATTATTATTTTCTCTGATGTTATTGAACACCTTCCTGATCCTGATGATGCGTTGGAGTATATAAAAAAACAAAGCTTTAAATACCTACTAATCTCTACACCAGCTAAAGATTTTCTATATGGAAAAAATGACCCATTCTTCTATGGTCCCCCTAAGAATCCCGCACATCAACGGGAATGGACAATGAGTGAGTTTAGGGATTATATAGGGCAACATTTTTCTATTCTGGAACAGCGTCTAACTAGTTACTCACAATCTACACAAATGATTATTTGCGAGCCTGTCAAATAAGCTTGATAAACCTGTATCATGTAAATATATGAGGCACGATGATTCGTTCTTAATTCTTGCTATGTTATGGTTATTACTTATAATAAGTATATGTAATGCATCATTAGTTTTCAATTTTGTGTATAAAATTTAAATTTATTCACTAGGACGTTATATATGTCATTTATAATTCCTTCTGGGTCTAAAGTATATGTATCACCACTCAATAATATCACGAGCTCACTAGCAAGCGGTCTGGATGATAGCATCTGCTTTATGGGGTTCATTGATAACTTTAAAAGTGGTGATGGAGTGATAAGGCCGGGGCAGGAAAGTGACTATGATTACCTCATAGTTGCTAGTCCAAACTATTGGAAAGAAATATCAAGTCAATTTAATAAGGGCAAGGTTTTACTATATGAAAAAATGAATAAAGAGTATGTTGAGCTTCTTGAGTATGAAAGAGCGATACATGAAAAGTTATCGGTAGATGTTATTTTTTTTCCATTTAATAAATCAAATATAATCGACTTATCTATTGTTTCAAGAGAATTGAAAAAAATAAATATTAATAGTGTATTGGTTGACGTAGGCTCATATAAAAATATGAACATAAAAGAGGGGATTGTTGAAAATAATGATGTTAATTATATTTCTTATGATCTCGTCCCATATATAGATTATCGCTGCTTAGTTACGTCGATTGATTGGCACTCAGAATACAAAGCCTTTTTTAAGAATGAAAGAGCAAGAGGGATAATAACCATTGGTATGGTTGATGGGATAGAGGACTTTGAGGACGCAGACTACGGAATAGATAGACATGCATATGAAACCATTGAATACGTATTATTAATGGGAGAAGATGAGAAAAAGTATTTCCCATATAAAATAGACAAAACAGAAGTTATCGGTTTGCCGAAATTATGGGATATTTATCATTCACCAGTTTCATTTCCGGATACAACTTTGGTGATGATCAATCTTAACTTCACATATGGGTATTTTGAGGATGTTCGAGATGTGTGGCTTAGCCAAGTCATAGCTACATGTGATGCATTAGGCTACGATTATATTATCTCTCAACATCATGCGGACAATGGTGCTATTGATGCAGAAAAGAAATCAAAAAAAAATGTATACGAAACAATAAAATCTGCTTCAATAGTAGTAAGCCGTTTCAGTACTATCATTCTAGAGTCATTGGCATCAGGAAAGCCTGTAGTATACTTTAATCCACATGGCGAGATGGTTAAAATATATAAGGAGCCAAGAGGTGCATTCCAAGTCGCAACGACACAGTCTCAACTAATGACTGCACTTCGTGATGGTGTTGATCAAAAAGACTACACTCATCAACGTGCTCATGATTTTTTGGATGCGAAATGCTTTATTTCGTCATCTCATCCTCCAGGGGAAGCTGCTGCTAATTACATTAACGCTCTATTGTCGAAAAAGAAGAGCTAATCTGAGTTTTATTTTGTTAGGATGTAGTGAAATAATAGATCATTTTTATTATATTTTAAATATGGATGATCTTTTAACTTAGTCTCTAGACTCTTTGTCATCGCCACCATTTACTTGAAATTTCAATTGATTATTGTAGACGATGGATATTTCTATTATCTACTGTAGTTCATTTTTTGAAAAGCATAAAACCTCCATATTTATAAAAAAGAGAATGGTAGGTTAAGTGCTGCTCGTTTGAACAAAATGTGTCGCTTATTGCTAATATAATGTATTTGTCTTTTCTGCAAAGTGCTAGCGATATCATCGTCGCCTACTCTACGACCATAAGAAACATACAATAATATTGTTATTACGTTTTTTAGTCGCGAGGTGATGATTAAGCATCATGTTATTGATAGGTGAGATGTTGAACCAGAGTATATAGTCATCTTTGATAGGAACATAAATATGAATAATTTCATTAGTGAGTATATCAATAAAATGGTAGCTGTTATTCAAAACATTAACATAGCTGAGGTCCAGAGAATAATCCTTGCTCTAGAGAAATGTCATGATGAGAGTGGCGTTGTGTATGTCATGGGGAATGGTGGGAGCTCAGCTACTGCATCTCACATGGCAAATGATCTTTCTGTAGGGATTAAGCTTCGAGAAATCAGAAATTTTAATGTTATAAGCTTGGCTGACAATGTACCTGTCTGCACCGCGATCGCCAATGATATTGGCTATGAGAACATATTTTATGCTCAACTTAAAAACAGATTACAGCCGAAGGATGTTGTTATAGCGATCAGCTGTAGTGGCAACTCACCGAATATTCTAAAGGCTGCCTATTATGCTAAGGATGTCGGGGCGACTCTTGTTGGTTTAAGTGGGTTCGATGGTGGAAAATTGAAGGAGATTTCTGATATAAGGTATCACATAGCTACGGAAAAAGGAGAATATGGGATTGTTGAAGATGTTCATATGATGTTGGACCATATAGTTTACTCATATTACATCTCATTAAAGCCTGAAAACAAGACCAATTATACTCTGAGGTAATTATGAGAAAGCTGAAAATTGCGATTTCTGGTTATGGCAAAATGGGTAAGATTCGCGAGAAATTTATCCTGAAAAACCATGATGCTGAGTTGATTGGCATATATGAGCCTAATGAGGAACTGACACTGAATGTTAGCGATAGAAGCTTAATTTGTTCATCATATGATGAGCTGTTAAGTCGTAGTCCTGATGCTGTATTTATCTGTGCATTTAATAATGTTGCAGCAGAGTATACAAAGTTAGCGTTAAAAGCTGGCATACATGTCTTCTGTGAGAAGCCACCAGCAAGAACATGTGAAGAGCTAAAAGAGGTTATTGAAACAGAAAAGAATAGTAATTGTATTCTTAAATATGGATTTAATCACCGCCTTCACTATAGCGTCATAGAAGCTAAGAAAATTATTGATTCGGGTAATCTTGGCGAAATGCTTTGGCTCCGAGGTGTCTATGGTAAAGCTGGTAGTATTGATTATTGCAAAAACTGGAGAAATTATAAACCATACTCAGGCGGAGGTATATTGTTAGATCAAGGTATTCATATGCTTGATCTGTTTCACTTCTTATCTGGTCGTGAATTCGATGTTGTTTCTAGTGTTCTCAGTAAATGCTATTGGAATGTTGATGTTGAAGACAATGCATTTATAACTCTCCGCTCTGATAAGTTAATTGCAACAATGCATTCAAGTGCTACTCAATGGAGGCACAAGTTTTTGTTGGAAATTTGTTTTTCGGAGGGGTACTTAGTACTTGATGGAATCCTTTCTGAATCAAGGAGTTATACCCCTGAGACGCTGATTATTGGTAAGCGAGAGTTTGAAGATATAACATTCGCGATGGGAAAGCCTGCTGAAAAAATAGTTTGGTTCGAGAATGATGATAGCTGGAAAAAAGAGCTTGAAGAGTTTTTATCAGCTGTAAGAGGAAAAGGATTGATTGAGAATGGTACGAGTAAAGATGCGTACCAAGTCATGAATCTCGTCGAAAACATATACCGTGAAAGTGGTTTCTATGGTGAGTAGGAAGAAACGCGTTTTAGTCACTGGTGGTAGTCGTGGTATTGGTGCTGCGATTGTTAGCCGGCTTATGGATGAGTATCAAGTTGTTGCACCAACACGTGATGATTTAGATCTGAGTCGTAGTGACAGCATCTTAAGATATTTTGAGATGAACAATGAGTTTGATGCGGTAGTTAATAATGCAGGAATTAACATAATCAAACCGTTAGCCGAAATTTCAATCGAAGATATAAAACTTATTAATTCAATAAACCTTGAGGCTCCGTTATTAATTGCAAAGTATTGTACTCCATATATGAGGTCAAGGGAGGGAGGGCGAATCGTCAACATCAGCTCGATCTGGGGTGTTAAATCTAAAGAATATAGAACATTATACAGCGGTACTAAATTTGGTATAATTGGGTATACAAAAGCTTTAGCTAATGAATTGGCATGTGACAATATTTTAGTCAATGCAGTGTGTCCTGGCTTTACCAATACAGAGTTGACTGCTAGCAGTCTTTCATCTGATCAGCTAAATAGTATTTTAGCTTCTGTACCCATGCATAGAATGGCAAGCCCTGAAGAAATCGCCAATGTGGTATTATTTTTACTTTCTGAGGCGAACAGCTTTATTACTGGGCAGGCAATAGTGGTTGATGGAGGTTTTCTAGCATGATCACAATAACTATTCCTTCAAAAATACATGATTATACAGTAAACATATTTGAGCACGCTTCCAGCATAGAACGGCTTATTAAGGTAGAGGGGGCCATATTTGTAATAGATAGAGTAATCTACGAGTTGTATGGTCCATTGTTTTCTTCTTTTCCTAAAGAAAATATATTTATAATAGATGCAATAGAAGAAAAAAAGAATCTCGATGCTGTAATCGAGCTCTATAAATTTATGCTTCAATTCAAAGAACGTAGACGCTTAACACTTGTCAGTTTTGGTGGAGGAATTGTTCAAGACATCACGGGCTTCGCAGCTTCAACCCTCTATCGTGGAGTTCGCTGGATCTATTTTCCAACAACATTATTAGCTCAAGCAGATAGTTGTGTTGGAAGTAAAACATCACTAAATTTTGAGCATTTCAAAAATACGATAGGGACCTTCTATCCACCTCATAATGTCAATATTTGTACTGAGTTTTTGAACACCTTACCTGCAGATGCAACCTATAGTGGTGTAGGTGAAATAATAAAGTTTATGATGCTGGATGATGAGCGTGAAGTCTCGATAAGTAATATTAAGACAATTATTTCGGAGATACACAATAAAAAAAAGTATCTGGCTGCACTCGAAAATACGCATAGGATAAAAAAGTCATATATATTGCAAGATGAATTCGATATGGGAAAACGGAACTTATTTAATTATGGACATTGCTTCGGACATGCTCTTGAATACAGTTCAGACTATAAGGTCCCTCATGGAATAGCTGTGACAATTGGGATGCTATTTGCAAACATCATCAGTTTTAATCGACATTTAATTTCTATGCGATGCTTTAATGAGATTAGCTATGAATTATTGTTGCCAAATATTGTGTTAAAACTAGAAAAAAAGTATTTCTCTGCAGAGAAACTACTAGTCGCTATAAGAAATGACAAAAAAAGAGTCGGTGAAAAACTATCTATTATTATTTTAACTTCAGATAACTTTACTGCTGCAAAAATTGATGACTTGTCTGACGAAGAGTTTTATTTTTCTTTGTCAAATCTCATGACTATATTTGAAATGTAATAAACACGAGAGGAACTATGAAAATTGCAGTGACATCAAAAGCATTTTCTAAAAATGAAGAGCTGATCTCTCTGCTTTCTGAGCACTTTGATGACTTTAAGCTTAACTATGCACCAACTAAACTTACGGATTCTCAGTTAATTGATTTCTTGAGTGATTGTGAAGGAGTAATCTTAGCCCTTGAGTCTATAAATGAGAATGTTCTTTCACATTGCCCAACATTGAAAGTGATCTCTAAGTTTGGTGTTGGGATCGACAATATAGATTTTAAGGCTTGCGAGAAATATTCAATATCTGTTCTTCACACCCCTGGTATTAATAGCACATCTGTCGCTGAACTCACCTTGGCTTTTTCCTTAATTTTGTTGAGGAATTTATTTGTTTCTGCTTCTAAACTTTCATCCGGTATCTGGGATAAGAAGGGTGGTCAAAGCTTATATGGCAAGACTGTCGGTATCATCGGTTGTGGACATGTTGGTTTAGAGTTGATTAATTTGTTGAAACCGTTCGGTTGTAATATTTTACTTAATGATATCATTGATAAAAGTGATGTTTGTCAGCTATACGGTGTTAAGCAGGTGTCGTTAGATGAACTCTTACAAGCTGCAGATATAGTAACATTACATGTGCCGCTCACTGACTTGACTATGTGGATGGTTGATAGCCAATTTCTGCATAAAATGAAAAATACAGCATTCCTTATTAATACATCAAGAGGTGATAATCTTGTTATTGATGATCTTTACCAAGCTATGATTGGTGGGGTCATAGCGGGAGCGGCCATTGATGTGTACCCAATTGAGCCTCCACAGTGCTCTGCACTATTGGCACTTCCAAATATTATTCCAACACCCCATATCGGGGGTAATTCGCGAGAAGCCACTTATGCTATGGGAAAATCAGCGATAGAAAATATTTATGAGTTTTTTAATAAAGGCATTTAGGATGAAAACTGTACTGATAACCGGTGGTATCAATGGTCTTGGTAAGTCAATTGCTGATCAGTTTGTCTTAAATGGTTATAGGGTGTTTGTTACATCGCGCTCGCTTCTAACACTCTCTTCTAAAGTCACATTGATTCCACTTGACCTATCTACACCCTTATCTGTTTGTGAGTTTATCAATAGGGCTGAGGATCTAATTGACGGGTTAGATGTATTTATTAGTAATGCTGGGATATTGATCCCTGAAACAATAAATGACATGAAGCCGGAGTCTCTTGAAAAAATGATTGCTGTAAATTTGTCGTCACCACTGCTTTTAACTCAGTGGGTATGCAGAAAAATGAACGATGATGGCCATATTCTTTTCGTCAGTTCAATTGCCTCCATAGTTTCTAAACCAACATCAGTCGCTTACAGTGCAGTTAAGTCTGCGATTATTGGTATAGTAAAATCCTTGGCATTAGACTTAGCATCAAAGAGTATTCTAGTGAACTCTATTTCTCCTGGACCAATCAATTCTGATATGGTTGACAGATTAGTGTCTGAGAATGAGCGAGTTAATATTGTAAATTCGATTCCTCTAAAGCGATTGGCTAAACCAGACGAAGTTGCACGAGTTGTATTTTTCTTGTGCTCTGAAGACAATACATATCTTACGGGTCAAAATATTATTATTGATGGTGGATTCACTTGTAGGTGATATATGGAAAATAATATGAAAATTGTTGCAATGATTCCGGCTCGTCTCGGAAGTAAGCGTGTTCCTAAAAAAAATTTACGTTTATTAGGTAATAAGCCATTAATTTCATATGTGGTTGAGACCGCAATCCTGTCTGATGTGTTTGATGAGATATATATTAACTCTGAAGCTAAAGTATTCTCAGATATTGCGGATGAGTTGGGTGTTTCATTTTACCAACGTAACGAAGCGCTAGCATCTGACGAAGCCAACAATGATCAGTTCCTCTTAGATTTCTGTGAACATGTAAATGCAGATGTTGTTGTCCAGATTTTGCCTACGTCACCATTCTTAACTGCTGATGAAGTTCGTGGTTTTGTGACGAAAATGTTGGACGAATCGCTTGATACACTTATTTCAACTGTTGATCATCAAATTGCATGCGTTTTCAAAGATAGCCAGGTGAATTTTTCTAAACTCGAACCTCATATATCTTCTCAAAATATGGTTCCTGTTTCCTCCTATGCGACAGTATTAATGGCATGGCGGCGTAATTTTTTCTTAGATGCCATGGCAAAATATGGTTTTGGTTATCATGGAGCTGATGGTAAGACTGGTTATTTTTCTTTGAAAGGTTTCTCGACAGTTGACATTGACAATGAACACGACTTTTTATTTGCTGAGACTGTACATCAACACTTGTCCAAACCCTCATCTAGGCTAAGTGAACCACGATATTACACTGGTCATACTCATGCAGAATCTGATGTTCCTTCAATATTAAAAATTGATGGGATTGATTATTCTGATTTCAGCCATGAAAATCTCCCATTATCGAATATTAAGAGTGTTATCTCGAGCATGGATAACTCCCGTTCATGGTGTTATAGAATCGTAAATAGTGAGAGTAATAGTGCAACTCTAATATCACAATTACCAGGGGAAGGCAATCGAAGACATTATCATCCCGATTGGAACGAATGGTGGTACATTGTTGCTGGCAGTTGGCAGTGGGATGTCGAGCAGGAATCATTTATTGTTAATCCGGGGGATGTGGTCTTTATTGAAAAAGCAAAATGGCACAAGATTACCGCTTTGGGTGACGTTCCTGCAATCAGATTGGCAGTCAGTCGTGCGGATGTACTGCACGTGTATGAATAATACCTTATAGTATTAAGTTTATCATTGTTTAATATATGTGAGTGAATGAGGCGACATTATCGATGTCGTCCTTTCGTTATAGATTTTGGTAGTGAGAATATTGATGAAATATAGCACCTTAGACAATCTTTCTGACTATTTTTTTTCATGTCGCAATGAGGGGGATTTTGGCGCGCAACTTGCCAAACCAAAGGATTTGATAGAGGCATATTATATACAGCACTCAAACTATGCTAGATTGGGTGAAATAGGCGGTTGGAAATTAGGTGGTTGCTCACCTGCTAGCAGGGAATTTTTTAATGTCGAAGATATATACTATGGTCCTATTTTTAAGGATAAGATCTACTCTTATAAATCAATTATTAATGCAGGCCCTTGTCAAGAAAATTTTTGGGGTGAGTTAGAAGTTGTATTTCGTTTTTCTGTGGCCATTGCTGATTATTTGGATTTTGAGGTGACTTCTGATAATGCTCAGAAATATATTATGTCTGTTTTCCCTGCAATTGAGATGCCCAGATTTATGTTTCAAGTCAGTAATGATAGCCTCGCCATGATTATTGCTGATCAGTGCGTCTCTGGTGGGCTAGTCCTTGGTAATGAAGTGTTTTTTAATAAAGATATACTAAGTTCCACAGCTAATATTTTAGCGACTCTGGTCAGCGCACAGGACGATATATTGGATGGTGAATCCCGCGACATTATTGGTGGGCCATTTAATGCATTTTGCGATTTCCTTAAATTAGCACAGCAACATAAGTTAAATTTATGTCCTGGGCAGTATATTTCAACTGGTGCTTTTTCAACGTGTAAGAGATTGCCATTTAATTCACTGCTGCAAGCTGATTTTGGTGCGTTAGGAAATTTTGAATTCTCGATTAACACTTAGAAAACCTTTAAAGATAATTTAAATTAATATTTTTGAAATGATTCTTAACTGTTCGCTTGGTTTCATCTCTGGGAACAAGGGCAGCGTAATAGCACTGGTATAAAAAAACTCTGTATCTGATAGCTTTAAGGGATGATTTTTCTGATGCCAGGGCTGGTTATAGATCGGCATATAGTGGACATTGGCGCCTATGTCATTTTCGCGCAGTCGCTGGAACAGGGCGCTGCGCTGTTCGGGTGCTACATGATGCACATAGAGATGAAATGCACTGCGCCGCTCTGCATTGAAATAACTGGATAACAGTTCAGGGGCCAGCGCTTCAAAGTAACGATGGGCGATCTCGCTGCGCTTGGCGATCCAGGCTTCAAGATTGCTCATCTGGCTCAACCCCAGCGCCGCCTGGATATCCGTCATACGGTAGTTGAAGCCGAGCATCTGTTGCTCGTAGTACCAGGGGCCGTCCGGTTCGTTGATGAAGTCTTCCGGTTCACGGGTGATGCCATGGCTGCGCAGCATGCGCATGGTTTTGGCTAGCGCCGGATCATTGGTCATGGCCATGCCGCCTTCGCCGGTGGTGATGATTTTCACCGGATGGAAGCTGAAGACTGTGATGTCGCTGTAGCGGCCATTGCCGGTCGGTTCGCCGTGATAGCGGGCGCCGAGGGCGTGGCAGGCATCTTCTATGATGCGAAAACCGTACTCCTGGCCCAGACGGTGGATCTCTTTCATATCGCAGGGCAAGCCTGCGAAGTGTACCGGAATGACCACCTTGGGCAGGCGTCCTTGCGCCTTGGCGACAATCAGTTTGCGCTCCAGCTCCAGTGCGCACATGTTGCCGGTATCCGGTTCTATGTCTACGAAGTCGACCTGAGCACCGCAATAGAGTGCACAATTGGCCGAAGCGACGAAGCTAATGGGGGAGGTCCAGACCCAGTCCCCCGGGCCGACACCCAGAGCCAGACAAGCGATGTGCAGAGCGGCGGTGCCGGAGTTGACGGCAACCCCGAAGCTGGCGCCGCAGTAATCGGCGACCGCCTGCTCGAAACGGGGCACGACCGGGCCCTGCGTCAGAAAGTCTGACCTTAACACCTCGACTACCGCCTCGATATCCGCTTCGCTGATCGACTGCCTGCCGTACGGGATCATTCCATTACCACCTTGTCATTCAACGCTTTCAGTTGCGCCACCGTCAGGAAGTCGCTGTTGTTGCGTGAGTTGTACTCGAATCCCTGTTCGACCATGCATCCCTTCTCGCCTGTCGCCGTGACCGAGAAGTCATTGTTGCGATTGTTGAAGTTGATGGTGGGGCCGATGATGAAGAAGTCGTCGAACTCGAAGGTATGATAGGAGTCATCGGATGGGCACATTACCTCATGCAGCTTCTCGCCCGGACGAATACCGATAATTTCCTGAGTCAGCTGGGGCGCCATGGCGGTAGCCAGGTCAGTAATACGCACCGAAGGCAGCTTGGGCACGAAAATCTCTCCCCCTTTCATGCGCGGGAAGTTGTTCATCACAAAATCCACACCCTGCTGCAGGGTGATCCAGAAGCGGGTCATCTCGGCATGGGTGATGGGGAGTGTTCCAGCACCCTGGTCGATCCGTTTCTGGAAGAAGGGGACGACTGACCCACGTGATCCCACCACGTTGCCGTAGCGCACGACCGCGAAGCGGGTCGGATCCTGGCCTGCGATGTTGTTGGCGGCGACGAACAGCTTGTCGGAAGCCAGCTTGGTGGCGCCATACAGGTTGATGGGGTTGGCGGCTTTGTCGGTGGAGAGGGCGATTACCTTCTTGACCTGATTGAGCAGGGCGGCCTGGATAACGTTCTCTGCGCCATGGATGTTGGTCTTGATGCACTCCATGGGGTTGTATTCGGCGGCAGGCACCTGCTTGAGTGCGGCCGCATGCACGACGTAATCAACGCCGCGCATCGCCATGGTGAGCCGGTTGGCGTCTCGCACGTCGCCGATGAAATAACGCATGCAGGGTTCGTTGAATTCCTGTTGCATCTCGAACTGCTTCAATTCGTCGCGGGAGTAGATGATGAGCCGCTTCGGCTTGTAGCGTTCCAGCACTGTCTTGACCAGCATCTTGCCAAACGAGCCAGTGCCGCCGGTAATCAATAGGGTTTTATTGTCGAACATGACGGATTCTCGCTAGTGATGCCAAGAGGAAAGCAATAAATGTGCCTTGAGCCAGTTTAGCCGAAAAGAGCTGCAAGCAGTTCTGCATGATGCCAGTTTTATTCCACTCTGCGTGAAGTAACTAGATGATTCATAGAGAAATCCAACCCAGCTCAAACAACTTTATGCGATTTTGGGTGCTTTAACAAAAAGCGGAACACCCGGTTCCGTTTTTTTGACGCTTAGCTGGAGAGCAGCACCCTGGCCGAGTTGGCCGGGATGGTCAGTTGCACCTGTCCCTGTACCACTTCGTACTTGTCGCCGTTGAAGGCATCGGTGAAGCGGCTGGCGGGGCTGGCGGTCTGCCACAGGGGCAGCTTGATGGTGCGCGGTTCAGTCGGATGGCGGTTGCAGGCAACTACCACCTGATCGCTTTGCAGAGTACGGGCGAACACATAGCTGTGCGGGCCGGCGTAGAGGGTCTGGATGTCGCCGCGGCGCAGGGCTGGCCGCTGCTTGCGGATCTGGATCAGCCGGCGGTAGTGATCGTGCAGCACGTGATCCCAGGCCGTAGTCTCCCAGGGGAAGCAGCGACGGCAGTCCGGGTCGTTGCCACCCGACAGCCCCACCTCGTCACCGTAGTAGATGGACGGCACACCTATATAGGTGAGCAGCAGGGTGGCGGCCAGGGCCATGCGCTGCTTGTCTTCGCCCAGCAGGTGGAGGAAGCGGGCGGTGTCGTGACTGTCCAGCAGGTTGAACTGGGCCAGCTGGTTCTTGAACGGGATATGGGCCCGCGCCAGCTTGAGCCAGCGATCCAGCTCTTCGGCGCTGATCTTGATGGGGTGGTAGGCGATGTCCTGCCCCGCGAGGAAGGCGCGGATCGGGTGGGCGAAGCCATAGTAGTTCATGGCGCCATCCTCCTGATCCCCTTGCAGCCACTGACTTGCCTCGAAGAAGTGTTCACCGAGCACATAGGCGTCCGGGTTCTCCTGCTTCACCGCCCCGCGAATGGCACGCACATGGCTACGGTTACCCTCGGCGGTGCCGCGCTCCCCCAGCATGTGGATGACGTCAAAACGCCAGCCGTCGATCTGATAGGGGGCGCGCATCCAGTAACGGAGGATGGCGTCGTCGGCCCGATAGACGGCGTCCTGCACCTTTTCGCAGGAGAAGTCGAGCTTGGGCAGGCTGCGAATGCCCTTCCAGCTGACGTAATCCCCCTCGTTGTCAAAGGTGTAGAAGCTGCGCCACGGGGAGTCCGGGTTGCTGTTGGCCCCCAGCGGCGGGCAGAACCAGGGGTGCTGGGTCGAGGTGTGGTTGACCACCGCATCGAGGATGATCTTCATGCCGCGCTGGTGCAGATTGCGGGTCAGCTCGGCGAACTGCTCGTTGCTGCCGAGGTGGGCATCCACCTTGAAGTAGTCCTGGGTGTCGTACTTGTGGTTGCTCGGCGAATCGAAGATGGGGTTGAGGTAGAGCGCCGTCACCCCGAGAGATTGCAGGTAGTGCAGCTTGGCATCGATGCCAGCCAGATCGCCGCCATAGAATTCGCAGGCGCCGTGGCCCTCTTCATGGCGACTGACCGGTTCGCCCCACGCCTTGCTGATCACCGCCTTGCCACGGTACTCATACTCGTGATGCTTGACGCTGAGGGACGGATCGCCGTTGCAGAAGCGGTCGGGGAAGATCTGGTAGAACACCTGATCCTGCACCCAGGCCGGTGGCTGGTGCAGACTGTTGAAGCGAAAATGCTGCTCCCGTGGCGGCATGGACGCGCTGACGCCCGCCCCGTGCAGCCACCACTGCGACTCGTCGGTGAGGCACTTGAAGCAATAGAGGTGGATATCCTGCCCCTTGCCAAGCGGCAGGGTAGCCTGCCACACCTGCAGCCGGTCGCGGGTCGAGACCGCCGTCATCGGGATCAGGTACTCCTCGTTATCCGGCTCGTGGCGCAGCCACACCTCGCGGATCGGGGCGTCCAGTTCGGTGAACAGGGTCAGTTGCAGTGCGTCGGCGCTCTCTTTGAACCAGGGCGCCACCTGGGGATGAAACAGAAACGGATGGGTCATGATGCTTATTGAGTCAGAAGATCGGCGAGGGCGTTACCCTGTTCGTGGAGCGTTTCGAGCTGGCCTGCCAGCGACTTGGGATCCAGTCCCAACTGGTCGGCGAGCGGTTTGGGGAAGCGGGCGATGATGGCCTGGGCAGGCACGCCCGCATTCCAGGCGAAGGAGATAAACACGGCGAGGCGGATCAGCACCGCCTCCTTGCTGACCGGATCGTGGGAGAGCGGGTCAAGCTGCTGGGAGATAGCATCGACGAAGGCCTCGGAGAGGTTCCAGCGCCGCGCCAGCTCGGCGCCGAGCTGAGCATAGTCGTAGCCCAGCATCTCCCGCTGAGCCTCGACCCGGCTGCTGCCGTTTTGGATCGCCATGTTGATGAGCTCGGCCTCTTCCGGCAAGGTGCTCTGGATGAGCAGCTCGCCGATGTTGTGGATCAGGGCGCAGGTGAAGGCGGTCTCGGGATCGAGCACCTTGGCCTCTTGAGCCAGGGTCTTGGCGATGGTGGCAACCTGGAAGGTCTCGGTCCAGAACTTGTTCTTGTCGAAGCTGGGGGGGGCTTTGAAGCTGCCGATGATGCCGGAGGCGACCACCACGGAACGCAGCCGGTTGAAACCGAGGCGGATCACCGCCTGTTCAATGGAGGTGACCTCATTGCCGCGGCGCAAGGCGGCCGAGTTGGCCATCCGCAGCACCTTGACGCTGATCACCTGGTCCATGGCGATCTTGGCCGCGATCTCGTCGATGCGGGCATTTTCATCATTGAAGCTCTGCATCAACTCATGCAGCAGCTGCGGGATAGTGGGGAGTTGTTTGATCTTGTCAAACAGACGATCCATCGACATGGCTGAGGCAGCCTCCATTGCGAACACTGCCTCATATTGTGCCACAGGCGGGACACATGTTCCTGTTTGTGATGTCGGTTTGTGAGCCCTAGAGCACCCAGTCACGCAGGGTGTATTCCAAACGGTGCCGTTTCCCCTGCAGGATCAGGGTCTGGGTGGTGCCGCTCAGTGTGGCCCCTTCGGTCAGCGTGGTGATGACGGCTTGCTCGATGACGTCGAGTTGAGCCTGACAGGCCATCTCGGTACTGCCCAGGCTGGTGACCCAGAATCTGTCGTCCTCGAGGTGCCCTTGGCCAAAGTAGCGATTGCAACCGGCGATACCGTTGACGGTGAAGTGCTCACCTATCTCGAGGTCGGGCGGGTTGTCGCGAGAGGCTGTGATGGCCTGGCCATCCAGCTTGTCGAGCACCCAATGATGGTGTTGCAAGTCTTGCTGGACGAACGAGGGAGTACTGCTGCAAGCGCTGAGCAGGATCAGTGCGAGCAACAGTAGCAAGAATCTGGGCATGGAAGGGCTCCAATAGTGGGAGCGACAAGCATACCGCCTGCGCAGCCCCTGGGGCAGGGTGAGGGGGGCCGCCCCCGACCGCTTCTGTCGCCCTGCTGGTCAGCCCGGTGTCGTTAAATGGCAACACTTGCGAGCTGGCGGGATACGTTCGATGCCCAAAAGATGACCTGACACCTCGTCGCTCTGTGTCAGCGGTTGAACAGGCGTTCGGCGTAACGGGCAAGTCCTGCTGCCACCGAGCCGAAGTCATCACCCCCCTCAAGCGGAATCGTGGGCAACTTCTGACGAATGAAGGCGGCGATGAGCGGTGAGCGGGCGCTGCCGCCGGTGACGAAGATACGATCCGGCTGTACCCCGGCGGCAGCAATGGCTTGGTCCATCAGCTCGCCAATCTTCTCCAGTAGCAGGGCCGAGGCATTGGCCAGCTGCTCGCGATTGAGCTCAGCCTCCAGTCCCTTTTCCAGCTCGCTCAGAGACTGATGATTCGATTCTTGCTCCGAGAGGGCGATCTTGCTCTGCTCGGCGCGCCACACCAGCTGGTGGCTTAGCTTGTGGGCCCGCAGGTTGGCGAGGCGACCCAGCTTGCTGCCTGGCTGGCTGTCGAGCTGCAGATCCTGCAGCTGACGGGCGGTATCCAGGCTGTAGAAGCGGCCCTGGGCACTGACGTCGTTGATGGCGGCCGCATCCCAGAACAGCGGGTGGGGCAGTGGCTTGCCGGTCTTGAGGGTTTCGTGCATGCCGAGCAGCGGCATCATGCCTTCTACCGTCAGCCGAATGTCGAAGTCGTTACCGCCGATGCGCTGGCCGCTGTGGCCGAGCAGATCGCCGCTGCGATCCAGCTGGTCACGATAACTCGGGCCCATGCGCAGCATGGAGCAGTCCGTGGTGCCGCCGCCGATATCCACCACCAGCACGACGGCGTCTTCATCCAGCCGTGCCTCGAACTCGAAACCGGCCGCCACGGGTTCATAGAGGAACTCCACCTGCTCGAACCCGGCCAGACGGGCCGCCTCGGTCAGGATGGCGATGGCTTGCTGGTTGCTTTCTTCCCCGGCCAGTCCCTGGAAGTTGACCGGGCGGCCGATCACGGCGCGACGCACCTGAGTGCCG
Organism: Aeromonas enterica; assembly: GCF_054052465.1. NCBI lineage: Bacteria > Pseudomonadati > Pseudomonadota > Gammaproteobacteria > Aeromonadales > Aeromonadaceae > Aeromonas > Aeromonas enterica. The sequence continues at coordinate 88,363 of NZ_JBSTYL010000006.1, forward strand.
AGCTGCTGCTCCGCCTGGCGGCGTACGTGCAGCATCATGGCGCAGACGATGTCTTCGAACAGCGCGATCTGGGGGGCCTTGAGGCCGTAGGCGCCGAGGAAGGATTTCGGCGACTTGATGTAGTAGCCGTCGTCTGGCTCCTCCAGATAGCGTTCCAGCGCTGCGGCACCGAAGCTGAGCTCGTCGATCAGCCCCTCTTCCCGCATCTGGCGGCGCACGGCCTGGGCCCGGGTGACCACCGGGCCGCGCAGCTTGAGGTATACCGCCTGCTGGGCAGGTGCCAGCCCTTCGGCCAGCAGGCCGGCGATGGCATCTCTGTGTGGCGCGTGCAGCGTGGAGGGGAGATAGCGGGAACCGCACAGGGTCAGCAGCCTGGGGCTGCCTTGTTCCATCACGGCGACGGCACAGTTGGAGGTACCGTAATCAAATCCGATAAACATGGGCAGCCAGACTCCTGAATAAAAAAGGGCTGGTAGCCTACCCGATGGCGTCGGGTCTCACAACCCGGCGCCATGGTTATTGCGGCCGCAGGGGAGAATTGCATGACGAAGAGCAGGTCTGCGTACAAAACAGAGGGAGTGGCTCCCTCTGTCGTTCATGGCTGCGGGTGCGAGAGGATTACTCCACCTCGTTGTCGCTGCGGCCCTGGCCTTCGATGGCCTTGAGGTTGCCGAGGGTGGTATCGGCGATGGCGTGCAGCGCTTCGCGGGTCAGGAAGGCCTGATGGCCGGTAAACAGCACGTTGTGGCAGGCGGAGAGGCGACGGAACACATCATCCGTGATCACCTCGTTGGACTTGTCGGCGAAGAAGAGATCTTCCTCTTCCTCATAGACGTCCAGTCCCAGCGCACCGATGCGGGAGGTCTTGAGCGCCTCGATGGCGGCATTGGAGTCGAGCAGGCCGCCCCGGCTGGTGTTGATGATCATCACTCCATCCTTCATCTTGGCGAACGCCTCCTTGTTCAGCAGGTGGTAGTTCTCCTTGAACAGCGGGCAGTGCAGGCTGATGACGTCGGACTGGCGGAACAGGGTGTCGAGATCCACGTATTTGGCCCCCAGCTCGATGGCCGCCTGGTTCGGATAGGGGTCACTCACCAGCAGACGCATGCCGAAGCCCTTGAGGATGCGCAGGGTGGCGATGCCTATCTTGCCGGTGCCGATAATGCCGGCGGTGCGGCCGTGCATGTTGAAGCCGACCAAGCCTTCCAGCGAGAAGTTGGCATCGCGGGTGCGTTGATAGGCCTTATGGATGCGGCGGTTGAGGGTCATCATCAGCCCCACCGCGTGTTCGGCGACGGCTTCGGGGGAGTAGGCGGGCACCCGTACCACTTTCAACCCCAGCTCCTTGGCGGCGACCAGATCCACGTTGTTGTAACCGGCGCAGCGCAGAGCGATCACCTTGGTGCCGTTGGCGGCCAGCTCGGTCAGCACCTCGCGGTCGGCATCGTCATTGACGAACAGGCACACCACGGGGAAGCCGTGGGCCAGCCGGGCTGTCTTGGCCTCCAGCCGCACGTCGAAGAACTCCAGCGCATAGCCGTACTGGCTGTTGGCCTGGTTGAAGTGCTCTTTGTCATAGCTCTTGGTACTGAAAACGGCGACTTTCATGGTGCGCTCTCCGCAAATAATAATGTAGTTAAATTACAACAAATAAAACGCTTCATCACGGCTTAAATGGCGACATTTCAGCCCCACGGCATGATGGGAACTGCGCTCACCGCGCTTTTATACGAGCCATCCACCAATTTGGTGCTGTAGGTCAGATAGACCAGGGCATTGCGCTTTTCGTCGTAAAAACGCACCACTTTCTGCTCCTTGAACACCAGCGAGGTGCTGACGTCGAACACCTCTTCCCCCGCCTTCAACTTGGCAGGCAGGGTGATGGGGCCAATCTGGTGGCACGACAGTGAGGCGTGGGAAGGGTCTTCCGCCAGCCCCAGCCCGCCCTTGACGCCGCCGGTCTTGGGGCGCGCCAGATAGCAGGCAACGCCCGCGATGCGGGGGTCATCGAACGCCTCCACCAGGATCTTGTGGTTGGGGCCCACCAGCTTGAAGGCGGTGCTCACCTCACCTATGGGATCGGCCTTGTCGGCCAGGGCCGGGCCGGCGAGCAGGGCCCCCAGCAGCAGGGGCAGGACAGGACGAAGCCTGTTACTGAGCGTGTGGCGGTATGACATTGTCTCTCCTGTTGGTCTCCCTCAGTAGGGAATGCCCAGACGACGATAGAGGCTGGCCAGCACCCAGGCGGGGCCGATCAGCAGAAATTGCAGGTCGGCGAGGAAGGAGGGGCGTTTGCCCTCGATCCTGTGACCGACGAACTGGGCTATCCAGAGCAGCCCGAAACCGGCAAGGGCGGGCCAGAGCAAATGCCCCTGCCACAGCTGACAGAGCGCCAGCCCCAGCGCGGTCAGCCCCGCCATCCCCACAAACAGTGGGAACGACAGCCGCAGATAGAAGGCCAGCATAGGGATGGCCGCCAGCGCTGCCCAGTTGAGCGAGGGCGGCAGCGGGCCGGCCGGCAGACACCAGAGTAGCGCCAGCGAGCAGAGGTAGATGCCGGGCACGGCCAGCTTGTGAATTGCCACATTGACGGGGTGCTGGTGGCTCTGGCCGTAGTCGCTGAACCATTCATCTAGTCGTTTCATGGCACCTCCCTGGTGCTGCGGGTTGAAACTGGTTGGGCTCGCCGATTCCCTGCGGGCCCGTGGTCTCCTGCCGGGGCGGGCAATCCCCATCATGTGAGAGCCGCAAGAGAGCCGTTATTTTCCCTGTTGCGTTGGATAGTCCCAATATTGGGCCGGAATGCTCCTGAGCAAAGGGGTCATGTCCGGATTGGGTAGCGAAATAGTGATCCGCTGGTTCAGATTGGCACTGGCGAGGGCCTCACGGACCTTGGGATTATCGCGGAAGAACGTCATGAAGCTGCCGTCGGCATAGGCGCGTTCCAGCCCGGTCTGGATCGCCTTGGCCAGCTTGGGTGATTCCGGACTGACGAAGAAGAACTCGGCGAAGGGGTAGCGGATCAGCAGGTGCTGATCGATGACCAGATTGGGATATTGCGCCACCAGTTCGCTGCGTTCGGCGAAAATTTCCACCAGATTACGCGGGAAGAAGTCGAGCTTGTCGCCGTCGTTGATCAGGCGAAACAGGCTGCTGTAGCGCCCGGAATAGGTAGGGATGCCGGCATTTTCCAGGATCTTGTTGTCGGCCCAGCCCACCCCTTGGGCCGCCTTCAGCCGCTTGAGATCCGCCAGCGAGTTGACCTGATTGAACTTTTCCTGGGCATCGCCGTGGATGAACGACAGCCGCAATCCTTCCAGACCGCGAAACAGCGGGATGGGGACCGCGATGAGGGAGGATTCGAGTGCGCTGGAGGTACCCATCCAGAACACGTTGATGGTCTTACCTTTGCTCAGCTGTTGCTGCAGGCTGTACTGGTTGAGGTTGAGCTCCACCTGCTGGATGCGAAATGGCTGTCCGGAATGAGTCAGCGCCAGTTCCAACAGTTTGAGCTGGTATTCCTTGTCGAGATCGTTGATCGGTCGGCTGGGGACCTTGACCGTGAGGGTCTGTGCTTGTGCCAGCAACGGCAGACACAAGCACAGTTTGAGGAACCATTTCACTCTCTGTTCTCCTGTAGATTCCGGGCTTGCCCGGAGTCTAACAGAACTTGTCACTCTCTTGTGCGACGCCGTGATCAGGGCTCATGTGCAGGGTTGGGTTCGCATTTATCAACATAAACGCCGGTTCCTGCACTGCACCTTGCTGACGACTTATCACAACCGGCGAGTGACGGTTCTTCGAAGAATCAGGCGACGCGACGATACACGTGGGTATCGTTGAATTCCTTGGTACTCTGGCATTCGACGCAGAAGCGGGACTCAGGGCGAGCCTGTAGCCGCTTGAGGGAGATCTCGTCACCGCAGGATTCGCAGTAACCAAACTCTCCTTCGCCGATGCGCTTCAATGCCCCTCTCAGCTTGCGCAGATGCAGCTTGTCATGCTCGATGCGGTTCAGCTCCAGACGACGGGCTTCCTCGATACTGGCACGGTCAATTTCATCTGCCATCTCGTTGGTATCGGTGGCGATGGCCTGGCTGGCCTGGGAGTTGAGACGATCCTCGAGTTCGAGGATCTGGCGCTCGATCTGCCCCTTGTAAAAGGCCAGTTGGTCTTTAGTCATGAAATCACACATACGGTTTACTACCAGTCAGTTACTAACCCAATTATCCCTGTTTATGGGGGCTGTCTGCCTGCAGACCAAGCCCTGTGTCCTGCATTTGCACCAAATCCAAGCAAGAGAGTGCAAATCAGGGCGGGCCTTGTACCAAAAAAATGCAGGCATGCAAAGCAAATGGGGCAAAGATTGTGCGCCCTTGCAAGAAAATGACCCGATTCGGACAGGGTCTGACTGAGAACATGGGGATCCCGTGTCCTCATTGGCATTGGGATTGCAGTGAGCCGTGGGTGAGCCAGGGTGTTTAGTATTTGGTGTCGCCATGGTCATTATATGCACCGTTATTTATAGTTTTTTAAACACCACCGCTTGACATCGGCCTTGCTGGCGGGCTTTTATGGTGGTGTTGATTACAATTTGATAACAAGGGTGTTCCATATATTAGACACCCTTGCCAATGGCAACCGTAAAGTCGGGGTTTAACATGGACAGTATCAAGGGCTGGATGGAGAGCAATCGCATCACGGAAGTGGAGTGCCTGTTTCCGGATTTCACCGGTAATGCCCGGGGCAAGATCATTCCAGCCAACAAATTTTTGCGCGAAGGCGGCATGCGGCTGCCCGAGGTTATCTTCACCCAGACGGTGACCGGCGAGTACCCGGATGACGACAGCATGATTGATCCGCTGGAGCGGGACATGCAGCTCTATCCGGACCCCAACACCATTCGTTTCGTGCCCTGGGCACTGGAGCCGACCGCTCAGGTGATCCACGACTGCTTCGACATCAATGGCAAGCTGATCGACATAGCGCCGCGCTCCGTGCTGCGTCGGGTCCTGTCATTTTATGAGAAACAGGGCTGGAAGCCGGTGGTGGCACCCGAACTGGAGTTCTATCTGGTCAAGCGCAACGAAGATCCCGACTACCCGCTCGTGCCGCCCGTCGGTCGCAATGGCCGTCCCGAGACCGCCCGCCAGTCGTTCAGTATCGATGCGGTCAACGAATTCGATCCCATCTTCGAGGACATGTACGACTACTGCGAGGCGCAGGAGCTGGAAGTGGACACCCTGATCCACGAGTCCGGCGCCGCCCAGATGGAGATCAACTTCCTGCACGGCGATGCCATCGATCTGGCCGATCAGGTATTCCTGTTCAAGCGCACCATGCGTGAGGCGGCTCACAAGCACGGCATCTACGCCACCTTCATGGCCAAGCCGATGAGCGACGAACCGGGCTCCGCCATGCACATCCACCAGAGCCTGGAAGATGTGAACGGTCGCAACCTGTTCGGCATGGAAAATGGCGGCAATTCCGAGCTGTTCATGCACTTTATCGCCGGCCTGCAGAAATACACTCCGGCAGTGACCGCCCTGCTGGCGCCAAACGTCAACTCCTACCGTCGACTCACCTTCGGCGAGAGTGCACCCCGCAACGTGCAGTGGGGCGTAGAGAACCGCACCTGCGGCCTGCGCGTGCCCTTCTCCGAGGCCGGTGCGCGCCGCGTCGAAAACCGCTTCGCTGGCGCCGACGCCAATCCGTATCTGGCCCTGGCCGCCACCCTGGCCTGTGGTTATCTCGGCATGATGGAAAAGCTGGAGCCGCTGCAGGAGATGAAGTCGAGCGCCTATGACCTGCCCTACAGCCTGCCTCGCTCGCTGGAGGAGGCTCTGAGCCACCTGGAACAATGCGACCCCATCAAGGAGATGCTGGGGGAACGCTTCATTCGTGCCTTCGTCGCGGTCAAGCGCAAGGAGTACGAGACCTACTTCGGGGTGATCAGTCGCTGGGAGCGGGAGTTTCTGCTGCTGAACGTGTGATCTGGATGCGTGCTTGTCACGCATCACCCCGGCACGGGGAGGTCAATGATGACCCCTCCTGCTCATATCGAAGGAACCGAGGAGCAAGCAATGAAGCAGACCACACGTGAGTGGCAGCAACTGGATGCCAACCACCACCTGCACCCCTTTACCGATTTTCAAGCGCTCAACAAGAAGGGCAGCCGCATCATCACCAAGGCCGAAGGTGTCTACCTGGAAGACTCTGACGGGCGCCGCATTCTGGACGGGATGGCGGGCCTGTGGTGCGTCAACATGGGTTACGGTCGCCAGGAGCTGGTGGAGGCTGCCACCCGTCAGATGCAGCAGTTGCCCTATTACAATCTCTTCTTCCAGACCAGTCATCCGCCTGCGGTCGAGCTGGCAACCCTGCTGGCCGAGATCACCCCCTCCCATCTCAACCATGTTTTCTTCACTGGCTCCGGTTCCGAGTGCAACGATACCGTGCTGCGCATGGTGCGCCACTACTGGGCCAGCAAGGGACAACCCCAGAAGCAGGTGATCATCAGCCGCCACAATGCCTATCACGGCTCCACGGTGGCAGGCGCCAGCCTGGGCGGTATGAAGGGCATGCATGCGCAGGGTGGCCTGCCCATTCCCGGCATAGTACACATCGATCAGCCCTACCACTTCGGTGAAGGGCAGGGGATGAGCGCCCATGAGTTCGGCCTGGCCCGTGCCCGTCAGCTGGAGGAGAAGATTCTGGAGCTGGGAGTGGACCAGGTGGCGGCCTTCATCGGCGAACCCATCCAGGGCGCCGGCGGCGTCATCATTCCGCCCGACAGCTACTGGCCCGAGATCCAGCGCATCTGCGATCACTACGGCATCCTGCTGATCGCCGACGAGGTGATCTGCGGCTTTGGTCGCACCGGTCACTGGTTCGCCAGCGAGGGTTTTGGCATCAAGCCGGACCTCATGTGCCTGGCCAAGGGCATCACCTCCGGCTATTTGCCGATGGGGGCCGTGATGGTGGGAGACAGGGTTGCCAAGGTGCTGGTGGAGGAGGGGGGCGAATTCAACCACGGCTTCACTTATTCCGGTCATCCGGTGGCCTGCGCCGTCGCCATTGCCAATATCCAGCTTATGCAAAGTGAAAGCATAGTTAAGCGAATTCATGATACCATCGGCCCCTATTTGCAGCGCCGCTGGGCGGAGTTGGCGGACCACCCGCTGGTGGGAGAAACCCGTGGCAAAGGCCTGGTGGCCGCGTTGGAAATAGTGCAGGACAAACAGACCAACAGCCGCTTCCCAGCTGAGTTGCATGCCGGTATGACCTGCCGGGAGTTCTGCTTTAACAATGGCTTGGTGATGCGGGCGGTCGGCGATACCATGATCATATCGCCCCCCTTGGTGATCACCGAGGAACAGGTGGATGAATTGGTCAATCTGGCCAGGCTCAGTCTGGATCTGACGGCTGCAAAGCTGAAAGGGTAGGCGAGTGCCGGGCAGGCTGGCTTGCGCATACAATTTGCTTAGGAGACAAGGACGATGTCTTTCAAAACGGGAATGATCGCAGCCTCGGTGGCGCTGATCATGATGAGTACCGGAGCGATGGCCGAGGACAAGGTGTTGCACGTCTACAACTGGAGCGACTATATCGCGCCGAATACTCTGGAAGACTTCCAGAAAGAGACGGGCATCAAGGTGGTCTATGACGTGTTCGACAGCAACGAAGTGCTGGAAGCCAAGTTGCTGGCGGGTAGCTCAGGCTATGACATCGTCGTGCCGTCCAACCCCTTCCTGGCCAAGCAAATCAAGGCGGGCGTATTCCAGAAGCTGGACAAGTCCAAGCTCTCCAATTGGAAAAATATGGATACCTCGTTGCTCAAGGCGCTCGAACCGAGTGACCCGGGCAACCAGTACTCCATTCCCTATCTATGGGGCACCATCGGTTATGCCTACAACCCGGAGAAGGTGAAAGCCGTGCTGGGTGACAAGGCGCCGGTGGACTCCTGGGATCTGGTGTTCAAACCGGAAAACATGGCCAAGTTGAAGGAGTGCGGTGTCTCCTTCCTCGACTCACCGACCGAAATGCTGCCGGCCGCCCTGCAATACCTGGGCTTCAAGCCGGACAGTCAGAAGCCGGACGAGTTGAAGAAAGCCGAGGCGCTGTTCCTCTCTATCCGTCCCTATACCGCCTATTTCCACTCCTCCAAGTACATCTCGGATCTGGCCAATGGCAACCTGTGCGTAGCGGTCGGTTACTCCGGTGACTTGCAGCAGTCCAAATCCCGGGCGCTTGAGGCCAAAAACGGCATCAATCTGACCTATGTGATTCCGAAAGAGGGGGCAGGCAGCTTCTTCGACATGCTGGCCATCCCGGCGGATGCGAAGAATGTGGAGGAGGCCCATGTGTTCTTGAACTATCTGATGAAACCTGAAGTGATCGCGCAGATCTCCGATGCCGTCAGCTACCCGAGCGGGAACAAGGCCTCGGTGCCGCTGGTGTCCGAGAAGATCCGCAACGATCCAGGCATCTATCCGAGCGACGAAACGCTGGCGAAGATCTACACCTTCCCGGATCTGCCGGCCAAGGTGCAGCGTCTGATGACGCGTAGCTGGACCAAGATCAAGTCAGGCAAGTAAGTGATGAGTGCCCCTCCCGGTCTGCAGTTCGGCCGGGAGGGTGGTGACAACCCGACAGGTTGGACGGCGCGTATGGATGCGCAGCTGGCATACCAAAAAACATGAGGACTGATACGTGCACACAACCAAGATAGTGACGATGGCCCTGGCTCTGGGGTTGGCAAACGTGGCCCAGGCTGCCCCTGTGGTTCATTTTTACAACTGGTCCGACTATATCGGCGAGACCACCCTCAATGACTTTCAGCAAGCAACCGGGATCCAGACCGTCTATGACGTGTTCGATTCCAACGAGACGCTGGAAGGCAAGCTGCTGACCGGACGCACCGGTTACGATCTGGTGGTGCCCTCCAACAATTTCCTGGCCAAGCAGATCAAGGCGGGGGCGTTCCAGAAGCTGGATCCCGCCCTGCTGCCCAATCTGGTCAATCTGGATCCCCTGCTGCTCAAGCAGCTCGACAAGGTGGATCCGGGTCACCAGTACGCCGTGCCCTACCTGTGGGGCACCAACGGCATCGGTTATAACGTCGACAAGGTCAAGGCCGTGCTGGGGGTCGACAAGATTGACTCCTGGGCCATGATCTTCGAACCGGAGAACATGCAGAAGCTGGCTCGCTGCGGTGTCGCCTTCCTCGACTCGGCCGACGAGATGATCCCGGCGGTGCTCAACTACCTCGGGCTTGACCCCAACAGCCAGGATCCGGCGGACCTCAAGCGTGCCGAAGAACAATTGCTCAAGGTGCGCCCCTATGTGACCTACTTTCACTCCTCCAAGTACATTGGCGATCTCGCCAACGGCGACATCTGCGTGGCGGCGGGTTTCTCCGGCGACATCCTGCAGGCGGCGGCCCGTGCCAATGAAGCAGGCAAGGGGATCAAGATTACCTATAGCATCCCGAAAGAGGGAGGCAATCTCTGGTTCGACATGATGGCGATCCCGGCGGATGCCACCAATGTGAAAGAGGCGCACGCCCTCATCAACTACGTACTCCGTCCCGAGGTTATTGCCCAGATCAGCAATCATGTGGGTTATGCCAACCCCAACGCCAAGGCGGGAGAGTTCATGGAGGAGAGCGTACGCAATGACGAGTCCGTCTATCCACCCCAGGCGGTGCTTGAGCGGCTGTATGTGCAGCAGGCTCATCCCCGTGCGGTGCAGCGTCTGATCACCCGGAGTTGGACCAAGATCAAGTCCGGAACCTAACCTTGGCGCCCATCTTGGGGCGCCAGACTGTTTTATGGATCGGCCCAGGCCGGTATCACGTTTGGGAGTTTGGTAATGGCGATAGCCTCCAGTGCCTACAAGAAAGCCCTCGAGGGCAACCAGCAACGCAAAGAAGTGCTGGTGAAGATTGACAGGGTAAGCAAGCAGTTTGATGAAACGCTGGCGGTCGACAATGTGTCCCTCAACATCCACAAGGGCGAAATTTTCGCCCTGCTGGGGGGCTCCGGCTCCGGCAAGTCGACCCTGCTGCGGATGCTGGCGGGATTCGAGCGTCCCACCGAGGGACGACTGTTCCTCGATGGTGTCGACATCACCGACATGCCGCCCTATGAGCGTCCCATCAACATGATGTTCCAGTCCTATGCCCTGTTCCCCCACATGACGGTGGCGCAGAACATCGCCTTTGGCCTCAAGCAGGACGGCCTGCCCAAGGCTGAGGTCGATGCACGGGTGGAGGAGATGCTCAAGCTGGTGCAGATGACCCAGTATGCGCGCCGCAAACCGCACCAGCTCTCCGGTGGTCAGCGCCAGCGGGTTGCCCTGGCCCGTTCCCTGGCCAAGCGCCCCAAACTGTTGCTGCTGGATGAGCCCATGGGGGCACTCGACAAGAAGCTGCGCTCCCAGATGCAGCTGGAGCTGGTCGAGATCATCGAACGGGTCGGGGTAACCTGCGTCATGGTGACCCACGATCAGGAAGAGGCCATGACCATGGCCGAGCGTATCGCCATCATGCACCTCGGCTGCATTGAGCAGATAGGCAGCCCGATGGACATCTATGAAACCCCAGCCAGCCGACTGGTGTGCGAGTTCATCGGCAACGTCAACCTGTTTGACGGCCTGCTGGTGGAGGATGAGCAGGATCACGCCACCATCGCTTGCGCCGACCTGGAGCAACCCATCTATGTGGGACATGGCATCAGCTCCCGCGCCGAAAACAAGAAGGTGAGCTATGCCTTGCGGCCGGAAAAACTGCTGATGAGCACCCAAAAACCGACCGAAATCGAGCACCCGGATTTCAACTGGACCAAGGGTGAGGTCTATGACATCGCCTATCTGGGTGGTCACTCGGTTTATCACATCCAGCTGCCCTCGGGCAAAATCGTGCAGGCCTTCATCGCCAACGCCGAACGCCACGGCAAGCGGCCGACCTGGGATGACCAGGTGTTCCTCTATTGGGAAGATGACAGCGGCGTGGTGTTGCAATCATGAAGGCATTGAGACGACTGAAGCGACTGGGCGGGCGCCAGCTGGTGATCGGCATCCCCTTCTTCTGGCTGTTCCTGTTCTTCCTGCTGCCCTTCATCATAGTGGTGAAGATAAGCTTCGCCGAAGCGGACGTGGCGATCCCGCCCTACACCGACGTGGTGAGCTGGGCAGACGATCAGCTCACCATACTGCTTCACATGGGTAACTACCTGTTGCTGCAGGAGGATGATCTCTACATAGCGGCCTATCTCGGCTCCCTCAAGATGGCCTTCGTCAGTACCCTGCTCTGTCTGCTGATTGGCTATCCGATGGCCTACTCCATCGCACGGGCCAACAAGGAGACCCAGACCGTTCTGCTGCTGCTCATCATGATGCCGACCTGGACCGCGATCCTGATCCGGGTTTACGCCTGGATGGGGATCCTCAGCAACAACGGCCTGCTCAACAGCCTGCTGATAGGCATTGGCCTGATTGACGAGCCGCTGACCATACTCAACACCAACCTGGCGGTCTATATCGGTATCGTTTATTCCTACCTGCCGTTCATGGTGCTGCCGCTCTACGCCAACTTGGTGAAGCACGATCAGAGCCTGCTGGAGGCGGCTTCGGATCTCGGCGCCCGCAACCTGACCCGGTTTTGGCAGATCACTGTGCCGCTATCCAAGAACGGCATCATCGCCGGCTGCATGCTGGTGTTTATCCCGGTAGTGGGTGAGTTTGTCATCCCGGAACTGCTCGGTGGCCCGGAAACCCTGATGATAGGTAAAGTGCTGTGGCAGGAGTTCTTCAACAACCGTGACTGGCCGGTGGCCTCAGCTCTGGCGGTGGTGATGCTGGCGGTCTTGATAGTTCCGATTATCCTGTTTAACCGCAACCAGGCCAAAGAGCTGGAGGGCAAGGTATGAAGCGTTTCGGTTTTGCCACGCTGATGTTGTGGCTGGGGCTGCTGTTTATCTACCTGCCCATGGTCATCATGGTGATCTACTCCTTCAACGCCTCCAAGCTGGTGACTGTGTGGGGCGGCTGGTCGCTGAAGTGGTACTTCGGCCTGCTCGACAACAAGCAGCTGATAGGCTCTGTGCTGCGCTCGCTGGAGATTGCGCTCTACACGGCGGTTGCCGCCGTGGCGCTGGGGACTGTGGCGGCTTTCGTGCTGACCCGGATCCCGCACTTCCGTGGCCGGACCCTGTTCGGGGGACTGGTGACGGCCCCCCTGGTGATGCCCGAAGTGATCACGGGTCTGTCGCTGTTGCTGCTGTTTGTGGCCATGGCCCAGCTGGTGGGTTGGCCTGCCGAGCGGGGCATGGTGACCATCTGGATCGCTCACACCACCTTCTGTACCGCCTATGTGGCGATCGTGGTGTCGGCGCGCCTGCGGGAGCTGGATCTCTCCATTGAGGAGGCGGCCATGGATCTGGGGGCCAAACCCTGGAAGGTGTTCTTCCTGATCACCATCCCTATGATAGCCCCCTCGCTGGCGGCGGGTGGCATGATGTCGTTTGCCCTGTCGCTGGATGATCTGGTGCTGGCGAGCTTCGTCTCGGGTCCGGGCGCCACTACCTTGCCGATGGAAGTCTTCTCGGCGGTGCGGCTCGGGGTGAAGCCCGAGATCAACGCGGTAGCCAGCCTGATCCTGCTGTCAGTTTCACTGTTCACCTTTGGCAGCTGGTATCTGATGGCCAAGGCGGAAAAGCGCCGTCGTGCCGAGATCGCCATGACCACCCAGATGCAGGCCGTCGCCTGACCCCGAGGCTGTTGACGCCGCAACATGGCTTGCGCCGCAGCGTCAACAGCCCCTAAGATCCGCATTCTCTCATTTGTCAGGAGAATGGAATGCGGATCTCCCTCTTTATCGGCCAGAGCGCCGAGATGAATGCCGAACTGGCTCCCGCTCTCGTCAGTGCCATCGACAAGCATGTGGCAGGCAACCCCCTGTGGTGCAGTTTTTCTGGCCTGGAGGGAGATGAACAGAGCGATCGGCGCCATCACGGCGGCCCTGATAGGGCACTGCACTACTACCCTGCAGAACATTACCCCTGGTGGCACAACTGGCAAACGGCGCTGGGACTTGCCGTCCCCCGCACCCCCTGGCAACCCGCCGCCTTTGGCGAGAATATGTCCGGGGTCGGACTGACCGAGGCGCAGGCCTGCATCGGCGATGTCTATCGACTTGGTGAGGCGCTAATCCAGATAAGTCAGCCGAGATCCCCCTGTTTCAAGCTCAACCAGCGTTTCGGCTATGGCCAGATGTCACAGGTGATGCAACTCAATGGCCGTTGTGGCTGGCTGTTGCGGGTGCTGGAGGAGGGAACGGTCGCACCGCAGGAGGCGATGGAGCTGGTCGACAGGCCCTATCCCGCCCTGACGGTGAAACGCACTGCCGATATCTTGTTCAATCAGCTACTGGACGAAGCGGATCTGCTGTTGCTGCTGGAGAATCCAGCGCTCTCTCCCAATTGGCGTCAACATGCGGCCAACTGGCTGGAACATGGGGTGGTGGCCGACTGGCGTCGCCGCTTGCTGGGGCCGGACGAATTTCAGCTTCCCTAGAATGGGTTGGAAAAATGTCACGCCCTTGCGCCCTTTCTGTGAACCCGGCACCAAAGCGCTGAATAGTTGAACGAACGGCCATTTTTTTCCTTTAAAACAAAAAAAAGGCTTGTGTCATGTCGGGGCATTAGGTAAATTCTCGCCCCGCAGACATCGGTGTGTAGCGCAGCTTGGTAGCGCACTTCGTTCGGGACGAAGGGGTCGGAGGTTCGAATCCTCTCACACCGACCATATTAGAAAAGGCCGCTCAATGAGCGGCCTTTTCGCATCTGGATTTTACCGATCCCGGTACGGAATATCTTGGTTGCTGGTTGCTGGTTGCTGGTTGCTGGTTGCTGGTTGCTGGTTGCTGGTTGCTGGTTGCTGGTTGCTGGTGGTGGCCTATCGATGCCGCTGCGACTTTCTTGCTCATCTGTCCGGTTGCCGTCGTGGTGCGCAGACATTAAAAGGGCCACCGCTCGGTGGCCCAGGGTGGAGTCTGATCCTGACTCCGGCACTCTAGATTGTGGCAATTTCGCTATGGGTCTTGTCTATGGTGCCCTCCTTGCGCGCCAGGCGCTTACTCAGATATGCCAGTGCTGATGCCGCAATGCCTTGAAGCTGTGTTGAGGTTGCAAGGCCGCGTGCTTGGGGTACTCACTAATGAAATGTTCGATTCCCTCCATCAGTTGTGAACGTAATGAAAACACGGGCTCATGCCAGGCTTGCAGGCATAAATGGCCGGGGATCAACTGCTCCTGATAATCTTCCAGCAGCTGTTCTGGCCAGGGTTCAATACCGGAATTGCGTTGCAGTAGATAATGGGCGGCGGGTTCACGGGCGTAGATGAACTGAATCTGGGCCAGATCGCGTTGGCATAGCGTTTGACTGTTGATATGACAGGTCAAATATTTTCCCGTCTTCAGATCCAAGAAGTGACCGCGTTGCCGACAGGCTACGATGCGATACCAAGGCAGGGGCGAACAGAGAGAGTATCCCTCAAGCTCCTGTTCCAGCCAGTGGCGACACTCGGGTGTCTGCACCTCGTCGAGCATGGACTCGAGCTGTGTCAACAAGGCTCTGGATGGTTTGGTGGCCAGTTTCGCACTCATCGCCTGCAATCCTCCCTCTGCATACAATCCCGAATTTCAGTATGGACCCGTGGGCGACAGAGGGGTAACGATTCTAATGATTAAAATCAGATTAGCAGCGTGGTTTTTATGCAATGAGTGAGTTAGCCCACCAGATAGGTGCCGGTACCGAAGGCGATGTGGGTTCCCTCTTCGTTGTGCAGCTCCATACGAGCGACGGCGACCTTGCTGCCCGCCCGGATGATGTGGGCGGTGGCGATGAATTCGTTGCCACGGCCCGGACGCAGGTAGTCCACCCGCAGATCTATGGTGCCGAGGCGGGAGAAGCGTTCCTTGAGGTAGTTGGGGGAGAAGTCCTCCAGCTCGTCGATGCAAGAGGCGGCGACTATCATGCCGCCGGCCACGTCGAGCAGGCTGGCAGTAACGCCGCCGTGCAAGATGTTGTGGAAGGGGTTGCCGATCAGCTTGTCATCCATCTTGATGCGCAACTCCACCTTCTCGAAGTCGTAGTGGGTCACCTGCATGCCAATCAGCTTGTTGAAAGGCATCCGCTCGGCGAACAGGTTGGCAATGCCACTGAGCGCCATCTTCTTCAGCATGTGTTTCATTCTCTGATACCGATCCCTGTCATCAAAGCCGAGTAAAAACTCCAGCCAGTCTGCAACACTTCCTTAACAGTCGCAATGGCAGGTTTATTGTGAGCGGCGGCTGCTTTAGAATGGCGACCCCAAAGGAGAGCCCATGACCGTCATTGCCGAAACCTTGCCCGATACACCACTTGCCTTGTTGCAGGCGGTATTCGGCTACCAGCAATTTCGGCCGGGCCAGCTGGAGATCATCGAGCAGATAGTGGCGGGACGCGATGCCATGGTGCTCAAGCCCACCGGTGGCGGCAAGTCACTCTGCTTCCAGATACCGGCGCTGCTGCGACCCGGGCTGGGCGTAGTGGTCTCCCCGCTTATCTCGCTGATGAAGGATCAAGTCGACAGCCTGCGCGCCAACGGTGTGGCGGCCATTTACATCAACTCGGCCCTGAGCCGGGAGGAGATGATCCAGAACTTTGCCGCCATGCGTCGCGGCGAGATCAAGCTGCTCTACGTCTCCCCCGAGCGCTTGTTGCAGCATGAATTCATGGATCGGCTGGCGGAGCTGCCGCTCGGCCTGTTCGCCATCGACGAGGCGCACTGCGTCTCCCAGTGGGGCCACGATTTTCGCCCCGAATACGCGGCGCTCGGGCGGCTCAAGCAGTGGTTCCCCCAAGTGCCTGTGGTGGCGCTCACCGCCACCGCCGACGAGGCGACCCGGAGCGACATGCTGCACCGGCTGGAGCTCAACGATCCCTTTATCCATACCGCCAGCTTCGACAGGCCCAACATCCGCTACAGCCTGGTGGAGAAGTTCAAGGCGGCGGAGCAGTTGCTGCGCTATGTGCAGAGCCAGAAGGGCAACTGCGGCATCGTCTACTGTTCCAGTCGCAATCGGGTGGAAGAGGTGGCCGAGCGCCTCTCCCGCCACGGCAGCAAGGCCGCGCCCTACCACGCCGGTCTGCCCCTGGCCCAGCGCCAGCAGGCCCAGGATGCCTTCCTCAAGGATGACATCGAGATCGTGGTGGCGACGGTGGCGTTTGGTATGGGTATCGACAAGCCGAACGTGCGCTTCGTGGTGCACTACGACATCCCCAAGAACATCGAGTCCTACTATCAGGAGACGGGCCGGGCCGGCCGTGATGGTACCCCGGCTGAGGCACTGCTGCTGTACGATCCCGCCGATATAGGCCGGGTGCGCCGCCTGCTCGACAACATAGAAAACCCCCAGCAGTTGCAGGTTGAGCAGTACAAGCTCAACGTGATGGCGGCCTTTGCCGAGGCGCAGACCTGCCGTCGCCAGGTGCTGCTCAACTACTTCGGTGAATACAACGACAAGCCGTGTGGCAACTGCGACATCTGTCTGGATCCGCCCAAGAGCTACGACGGCACCGAGGATGCCCAGAAGGCGCTCTCCTGCGTCTGGCGGGTGGGTCAGAACTTCGGGGTGGGTTACGTGGTGGAGGTGCTGCGCGGCTCTCTCAACCAGCGCATCAAGGATCACGGCCACGACAAGCTGTCGACCTACGGCATCGGCAAGGATCAGAGCCACGAGTACTGGATGAGCGTGATCCGCCAGCTGATCCACAAGGGGCTGCTGACCCAGAACATCACCCGCAATCTGGTGCTGCAGCTGACCGAGGCGTCCCGCCCCGTGCTGCGTGGCGAGATGAAGCTGGAACTGGCGGTGCCACGGCTGCAGCCCATCTCCAGTCGCAAGGAGAAGCGCAACGGCCTGCTCGACAATGCCAATTACGACAAGCGGTTGTTCAAGGAGCTGCGTGGCCTGCGCAAGCAGATCGCCGAGGATGAAGAGGTGCCGCCCTACGTGGTGTTCAACGATGCGACCCTGGTGGAGATGGCCCAGCTGATGCCGATGACCGAGGTTGAGATGCTGGCCATCAACGGCGTCGGGCATCGCAAGCTGGAGCGCTTCGGTGAAGCCTTTATGGACCTTATCATCGACTACTGCCGGCGGTAGGCAGTGACCCCGGCCTCCCTCCTCAAGAATGGAGGGGCACTTTTACACCCCCTCTTTGCAAGGGAAGGGCCGGGGTTGTCTGGGTAAGGCGGGTTATTTCAAGCTGGCGTAATAGGCCGCCAGGTTCTCCATGTCGGCCTCGGTGAGCGGCGCCATGAAGGGCAGCATCAAGGGTTCCTTGCGACTGCCCTCCTTGAAGGCTTTCAGCTGTTTCACCAGATAGGCGGCATTCTGGCCGGCCAGATGGGGATAGTTGGGGATCAGTGCCTTGCCCTCGACCCCATGGCAGGCGGAGCAGACCGCCGCCTTGGCCTTGCCCGCCTCTATGTCGGCCGCCTGGGCCTGTCCCCACAACAATATCAGCAGGGGCAGGGCGCCCAGCCATCTTTGCATCTTCTTCTCCTTGAAATGAAATAGCGCGATCGCCTGTTAGCCGAACTCGGCCGACGGCGGTATAAAGAGTGACACGAGCATACGCAGGGACGAATCGCACTACCATGAAGCTGATCAACACTTTCGCCACCGAACTGCCCTGGGCCTGTGAGCCCGTGGCCCCCCAGCCGCTGCACGAGCCTAGCTTGCTGCACCTCAACCACAGTCTGCTGAACGAGCTGGGACTGGGCGATGTCGGCGCAACAGACTGGCTTGCCTGTTGTGGGCTGGGGCAGCCGCTGCCCGGCATGCAGCCGGTGGCCCAGGTCTATGCGGGTCATCAGTTCGGTGGTTACAGCCCGCGGCTCGGTGATGGCCGCGCCCTGTTGCTGGGGGAGCAGCTTGCACCGGATGGTCAGGGCTGGGATCTGCATCTGAAAGGGGCGGGCAAGACCCCCTTCTCCCGTTTCGGCGATGGTCGCGCCGTGTTGCGCTCCAGCATCCGCGAGTATCTCGCCTCCGAGGCGCTGCATGCCCTCGGCATTCCCACTACCCGTGCGCTGGTGCTGGTGGGGAGCAGTGAGCCCGTTTACCGCGAACAGGTCGAGACGGGAGCGACAGTGCTGCGCACAGCTCCCAGCCACCTGCGCTTCGGTCACATCGAATATTTCGCCTGGAGTGGTCAGGGGGAGAAGATCCCGGCTCTCATCGACTATCTGCTCCGTCACCACTTCCCCGAGCTGAGCAACGGGGCCGAACTTTTTGCCGAGGTAGTACGGCGCACCGCGCGGCTCATCGCCAAGTGGCAGGCCGCCGGTTTCTGCCACGGCGTGATGAACACCGACAACATGTCGCTGCTCGGGCTGACCCTGGATTACGGCCCCTACGGCTTCATCGATGCCTATGTGCCGGACTTTGTCTGCAATCATTCGGATCCGGGTGGCCGCTACGCGCTGGATCAGCAGCCGGCGGTGGGTTACTGGAATCTGCAGAAGCTGGCGCAAGCGCTGGCGGACCATGTGGACGGCGAGGCCCTGGCCGCCGCGCTGGCCCAGTATGAACATCAGCTGATGCTGCACTACTCCGAGCTGATGCGCGCCAAACTCGGGTTGTCGGTGTGGGAAGAGGAGGACCCGGCGCTGTTCCGCGAGCTGTTCCGGCTGCTGGCGAGCCAGAGAGTGGACTACCACCTCTTTCTGCGCCGACTAGGTGAGGTTACTCAGCAGGGTGATTTTCCTGCCTCCCTGCTGGCACTGCTGCCGGATCCTGCGCTCTGGCAGCAGTGGCTCGCGCTCTATCGGGCGCGACTGGTGCGGGAGGGAAGCGAGGATGCCGCCCGCAAGCGGCAGATGGATGCCATCAATCCCAAGTACGTGCTGCGCAATGCCCTGGCCCAGCAGGCGATAGATGCCGCTGAGGCGGGAGATATGACCTCGTTCGAGCGGTTGTTTGCGGCCTTGCAGCACCCCTATGACGAACAACCCGAGTATGACGACCTGGCGACACCGGTTCCCCAGTGGTATTGCGGTGGCGAGCTTTCTTGCAGCAGTTGAGGACCAGCAGATGAACTGGGGTATCACGCAGATAGACAATGAAGCAGGGGTGGTGACGCTGGTGAACCCTGCGCTCGACTGGGACAGCTTTCCGACTCTGGCCGAGGCCCTGTTGCAGGAGTGGGAGCTGGTGGAGCTCAAGCGGGAGTGTGGCGCCGATCGTCACAGCTGGTTGCTGGAGTTCGAGGGGAGCCGCATTCGGCTCGAATACGAACACTACAGCGGTTGCTGGCTGGCGGCGGAGCAGCCGGCCGATGTTGAGGTGCTGCTCTGGCTTGCCCGCCTGCATCAGGGGTGAGTAGGGGGCAGCAGCATCAATCAACCGCATAAAGATTGAACTATCAGTTGGGGGGCGTATAATCTCGCCCCTCAATTATCGCCAATGGTGGCGGTATGGGTTCCCTAACCCCATTAACCAAAAAGGTCACAATATGAATCTGACCCCTGCTCAGCACCAGACGGCGCTGGTGCGCCTCTCGTTGTTCCACATCCTGATCATTGCCAGCAGCAACTATCTGGTGCAGCTGCCGATCACCATCTTCGGCTTTCACACCACCTGGGGTGCCTTCAGCTTCCCGTTTATCTTCCTGGCCACCGATCTGACGGTGCGGATTTTCGGTGCCGGTCTTGCCCGCAAGATCATCCAGACCGTGATGCTGCCTGCGCTGGCCGTTTCCTATGCGCTCTCCGTGCTGTTCTTCGAGGGCAGCTATCAGGGCATGGGCAACCTGGCAGAGTTCAACCTGTTCGTGGCGCGCATCGCGCTGGCCAGTTTCATGGCCTATCTGGTGGGCCAGTTCATGGACGTGGTGGTATTCAACCGGCTGCGGCTGCTCAGGGCCTGGTGGGTGGCGCCAGCCGCTTCGACCCTGTTTGGCAATCTGGTGGATACCATTGCTTTCTTCAGCATCGCCTTCTGGCGTAGCACGGATCCCTTCATGGCCGAGCACTGGGTCGAGATCGCAACCGTGGACTATGTATTCAAGTTGCTGATAAGCCTTGGTTTGTTTGTGCCTCTCTACGGCGTCTTGCTGCGTTATCTCAGCCGCAAGCTGGTGGGCGAGGCCGGATTGGCCAGCCTGCAAACGGCGACGCGCCAAGCCTGACGATATTGACCACCCCAGCGGTGGTCAATTTTTTTGCATTTTTGGCAAATAAGGGTTGCTTAGTTAAATGAGAATGATTATTGTTAACTTGTTTTCCGGGAAAGACTTCATTCGTTCCAACGTGATGGACTTCTTGTGAAGGCACGACATTGCTCACATTGCTTCCAGTTATAGGGCCAGTTCTTCTGGCCCTCTTTTTTGATTTTTTTCAGCAAGTTGCAGCCATAAAAAATGGGAGCCAAGGCTCCCATTGTCATGTTGATTTCGGCTTACTCGATATCGAGTGCCTCAGGGGAGAGGATCACCCCTGTGGTGTCTGCGTAGAGATGATCATCCGGCAGGAAGGTGACGCCACCGAAGTTGACCGGCAGATCCGTCTCCCCCACGTCCTTGCTGTCGGCGCCCACCGGAATGGCGGCCAGTGCCTGAATGCCGATATCCAGATCTTCCAGGATGTCGACTTCTCGCACGCAGCCGTAGCAGACGATGCCTTCCCACTCGTTCTCGGCTGCCGTAGTGGCGATCTCGCTGTCGATCAGGGCACGGCGCATGGAGCCACCGCCATCGATCAGCAGCACGCGGCCGACGCCGTTCTCTTTGACGAGGTCACGGATCAGGCCATTAGATTCGAAGCATTTGACTGTGGTGATGACGCCGCCGAAAGAGGCGCGGCCGCCGAAGGAGCAGAGCATGGGTTCGAGCACATCCACCATGTCCTGATAGATGTCGCACAGTTCTGAAGTGTTGTATTCCATAGTGTCAAATCCACGGCTGGAAACAGGTGGGATCCAGTATAAGGAGTGGGACTGGCATTTCAATGAATATTCCTTGAACAACAACAGGGACAGCGTTTTCTGCATAAGCTCAATGCAGTCCATTCCCTGTTCGTGAGAGGTCCATCGTGCTGATCCGTCATAAGTTGATTCTGAATACAGCGCTGGTGGCCGTTGCCATGCTGGTGTTGAGCGGTCTGTTCCTTTACTCCAATCAGGTTAGTCGCCACTTGACCGAGGCCCAGCGCAATGTAAACAAGCTCGAGATCGCCATGCTGCACCTGAGGCAGGCCGAGAAGGATTTTCTGATCCGCAAGGATCTGGCCTTTGTCGGGCATTTCAATCAGGAGCTGGCCGATTTTCACAAGCTCGACCAGACCCTGAGTGCCGATGACAACCTGGGGGCTGTGCATGGCGAGCTGGCTCGGCTGGATCAGCAGATGGGGGCCTATGCCAAGGCCTTCAATGACTTGGTTGCGCAGCAGCAGGTCATAGGGCTTGGGCCGGAAGATGGCCTTTATGGTCGACTGAGGGCGGCGGTGCATCAGGTCGAGGAGGGACTCAAACAGCTGGATCAGCAGGGGTTGATCATCACAATGCTGCAGCTGAGACGGGCGGAGAAAGACTTCATGCTGCGCTCCGACATCCAGTATCTGGATCGCTTCCAGACCTTGCACAAGAGTTTCCAGGAGAGCCTGGCAAGCCTGCCGGAGGCCGATCGCGGCAAGCTGGAACAGGCCAGCCAGCAATATAGGCAAGATTTCGTCGCCCTGGTGCAGGGCATGCAGGTGCTGGGGCTCAAAGAGGATGAGGGACTGCGCAACCAAATGCGGGATCTGGTGCATCAGACCGAGCAAGGCTTCACCACCCTCGGTCAGCACATAGCCAACGAGCTGGTGCTGCAGACTTCGCGCCTCAACAGTCTGATGCTGGTCTGCGGCGGCGTGATCATAGTGCTCATCGGCATCATGAGCCTCTTGCTGGGCCGCAGCATAGACAGGCCCATCTCGCGGGTGAACGACACAGTCAACCGCATCCGTCAGGACAATGACTTGCGCCTCAGGATAGATCTGCAAGGGGCCGATGAGATGGCACAGCTGGCAGGCAATCTGGACGTGATGCTGGGAGGTTTTCGTCATCTGATCGGCGATGTGAAGCAGAGCGTACATACCCTGACCGAGGCGGCGGATCACCTCTCCAGCAACGTCAGACGCACCAGCGAGGGGGCGTCACGCCAGTTGCAGGAAACCGACATGGTGGCGACGGCTTCCACCGAGATGGGCTCCACCATAGAGGAGATCGCCCGCAACACGGAGCAGGCTGCCAACAATGCCCAGGCCACCAACAACAAGGCGATGGAGGGGCGCACCGCGGTCGAGAACACGGTTCGCCAGATCCGCTCGCTGGCCGGCAATCTGGAGAGCTCTTCTCTGGAGGTGGCCCAGTTGAAGAAAGAGAGCGAGACCATAGGCTCAGTGCTGGACGTGATCCGCGGCATCGCCGAGCAGACCAACCTGCTGGCGCTCAATGCGGCCATCGAGGCTGCGCGGGCGGGGGATCAGGGCCGTGGGTTCGCGGTGGTGGCGGACGAGGTGCGCAGTCTCGCCATCCGCACCCAGAAGTCGACCCAGGAGATAGCCGGCATCATCAGCTCGCTGCAGAAGCAGACCGGCAGCATAGTAGGCATGATGGCGACCTGTCGCGAGCAGGGCAACAGCAGCTCGGAACAGGCCAGCACGGCGGGCGATCTGCTGGGGCAGATCACCCAGGATGTCACCCACATCATGGACATGAGCACCCAGATAGCCGCCGCCATCGAGCAGCAGAGTCTGGTGGCCAATGAAGTGAACCGCAACGTCAACAACATCCGCGACATCGCCCAGGAGTCGAGTCTGATGGCGGAGGAGAATGCCAAGTCCAGCCAGGGCTTGACCGAGCAGGCCAAGCTGCTCAATCAGGCGGTGGCCAAGTATCGGGTCTAGCGGCCCGCCCCCCCGAACAGCAAAAAGGGAGCCGTGCAGGCTCCCTTTTTCATCGAGACGACTCGCTCTTGCTAGATGAGGAACAGGGTCGCCAGCCCGAGGAAGATGAAGAAGCCGCCGGTATCCGTGATGGCGGTGATCATCACGCTGGCGCCGATCGCCGGATCCCGGCCGAGACGCGACATCGTCATGGGGATGATGACCCCCATCAGGGCGGCGACCAGCAGGTTGATCATCATGGCCAGCGTCATCACGGCGCCCAGCGCCGCATCCTGATAGAGGGCATAGGTAGCCAGCCCCATGGTGCCGCCCCACACCAGGCCGTTGATCAGTGCCACCCCCAGCTCGCGCCACAGCAGGAAGGAGACATTGCCTGCCTGTATGTGCTGCAGCGCCAGTGCCCGCACTATCATGGTGATGGTCTGGTTGCCCGTGTTGCCGCCGATCCCCGCGACTATGGGCATCAGGGCCGCCAGCGCCACCAGCTGCGAAATGGTGTGCTCGAACATGCCGATCACCCTAGAGGCCACGAAAGCGGTGCAGAGGTTGATGGCGAGCCAGGCCCAGCGAGTCTTGACCGCTTTGCTGACCGGGGCGAATACATCTTCATCCTCACTGATCCCCCCCATCCGGCGCAGGTCTGTGTCGCTCTCCTCATACACCAGATCCACCACCTCGGCGACGGTGAGGCGGCCCATCAGCTTGCCGCGGGCGTCCACCACGGCGGCTGAAACCAGGTCATCCCGCTCGAAGGTTCGGGCCGCTGCCTCGTCGTTGTCCTCCGGATCGAAGGTGACCGGATCCCGCTCCATCACCTCGGCGACCAGGGTCGCTGGCTTGTGCAACAGCACAGTGGTGAGCGGCAGCTCCCCCTGCAGCCGGTTGCGCCTGTCAATGACGAACAGCTTGTCGGTGTTGACGGGGATCTTGCCGCGCAGGCGCAGGTAGCGCTGTACGGTCGCCAGGCTCACCTCGGCGCGTACCGTGATGAGCTCGAAGTCCATCATGGCGCCAACCGTGTGCTTGCCGTAGCGGATTACCTCTCTCACCCGATCGCGCTGGGGGGGAGCCATGGAGGTGAGCAGCCGGCCCATCAGGTTGCGGGGCAGGTATTGGCCGAGGTAGATCTGATCGTCGATGTCCAGGGTGTGCAAGGCGTGCAGCAGAGCCTTGTCGCTCATGCCGCTGATCAGGCTGTCCCACACAGTCTCCGAGGCCTCGACCAGAACCTGGCCATGCTTCTTCTCATCCACCAGTTGCCACAGCACGTGGCGCTCGTCTGGTGGCAGGGATTCCAGTGCATCGGCGATGTCGGCGGCGGGCAGGCTGTTGACCAGGCGGGTGATCTCGCTGGTCTGGTCGCGCAGCTCGGCATCCTGCACCCCCTGCGGATCCAGCAGGCTGTCGGTGAGGGCATCATCGGCCAGCAGCAGGGTGAGAATGCGCGATCTGTCTTGTTCACGCTGCTTGGCGCTGTTCTTGACGGGGAGAGACATGAAACAGAATTCCTGAATTCGGTTGGCCGGATGACCTTCCCCATAGGATACCAGACCCAAAACAATAGGTTATGACTGTAAATACAGTAAAAACGCCACCCTCAGGTGGCGCTTGGAATACAGGACGCAATGAGCGCCGGATCAGGCGGATGCCACCGTTTGCTGCAGGTCGCTGGCTTGACCGAACCAGGCGAGCTTGTCGGCTAGCGTCACCACCGAGCCCACCATGATGAGAGCGGGACTCTCCACCCCGATGGCCAGCTCCGGTAACTGGTCGAGCGTGCCGCGGATGACCCGCTGGCTTGGCTGGGTGCCGCGCTCGATCAGCGCCACCGGCGTGCTGCCCGCCTTGCCGTTGGCCAGCAACTGCTCGCGGATCACGGCGCAGGAGGAAAGCCCCATATAGAACACCAGGGTCTGCTTGTCTCTGGCCAGCAGCGGCCAGTCGAGATCCTGTGCGCCACCCTTGCCGTGGGCGGTGACGAAGCGCACGCTCTGGGCGTGATCGCGGTGGGTCAGCGGAATGCCGGCGTAGGCGGCGCAGCCGCTCGCCGCCGTGATCCCCGGCACCACCTGGAAGCCGATGCCGCTGCCGACCAGCGTCTCCAGCTCCTCGCCGCCACGGCCGAAGATGAAGGGGTCGCCCCCCTTCAGCCGTACTACCCGCAGCCCCTTGCTGGCTTCCTCCAGCAAGAGTTGGTTGATCCCCTCCTGGGGCACGCAGTGGTTGCCCGCCTGTTTGCCGACGAAGATGCGTTTGGCGTCCCGGCGCACCAATGCCATCACCTCGTCCGACACCAGACGGTCATGGACCACCACGTCCGCTTGCTGCATCTGGCGCAGGGCGTGCAGGGTGAGCAGACCGGGATCGCCGGGGCCTGCTCCCACCAGGATCACTTCCCCTTTGGCAGCGGCATCCTCGGCAAACAGAGCGTCGGCCAGCTGGTTGGCCGAGGCCTTGTCACCCCGTGCCAGCGCCTGACCGAGCCGGTCTGCGCCAAGCAGCCGCTCCCAGAAGCGGCGCCGCTCGCCCATGCTGGCGAAGCGGGCCTTGACCCGCTCCCGCAGGCTGCCGGCGAAGGCTGCGATGGCGCCCAGATGCTGGGGCAGCAGGGCTTCCAGTTTTTCGCGCAGCAGACGGGCCAGCACGGGCGCCTTGCCACCGGAGGAGATGGCCACCATCAGGGGCGAGCGGTCTATGATCGACGGCATGATGAAGCTGGAACGTTTCGGGTCATCTACCACGTTGGCAAAGATCTGAGCCTGATTGGCGCTTTGGTAGACCAGCGCATTGACCTCGCGCCGATCGGTGGCGGCCACCACCAACCACTTGCCCGTCAACTGCGCCGGCTCGAATTCACCGGCCAGCCAATCGATGGTCCCGGCGTCGGCAAGGGCCGCCAGCTCAGGATCGAGCGCGGGAGAGACCACCGTCAGGCGGGCACCGGCGTCCAGCAGCAGGCGCGCCTTGCGCTCTGCGACTTCGCCGCCGCCAACCAGCAGCACGGGTTTGTTGTCGAGTCGGCAAAAGATGGGCAAGTAGTCCATGGGGCCTCCGGATCAGGCGGTTTGGGTCTGGCTGGCAGTAGTGGTGGCGTCGCTCACGGCAACCGGGCGCTCCGCCTTGGGGGTGGCATACCAGTAGCCGAGGCCCATAAAGAGGGCGCCGGAGACGGTGTTGCCCAGCGTCACCCACAGCAGGTTGTGGCCGATGCCGCCCAGGGTGTAGGCGTCTGAGTGAGCGCCGAACCAGGAGAGGGCAAACAGGGTCATGTTGGCGACCGAGTGCTCATAACCGGAGGCGATGAAGGCCAGCAGGCACCACCAGATGGCGATGAACTTGGCGGCACCCTCGGTGCGCAGCGCCATCCAGATGGCGAGGCAGACCAGCCAGTTGCACAGCACGCCCTTCATGAACAGGGTCAGCGCCGGTGCCTGGGTCTTGGCCAGCGCCACCTTGTGGGCCAGGCTGCCCGCGTCCGGCAGCAGGCTGCCGCCGTAGGAGTAGATCAGCGCCACCGCGATGGAACCGAGCAGGTTGCCGGCCCAGGTCTGCGGCAGGATGCGCAGCAGATCGGCCATGGTGATCTTGCCCGTCTTCACCCCGAAGGTGAGGAACATGGTATGGCCGGTGAACAGCTCGGAGCCGGCGATGATCACCAGGGTCAGGGCGATGCCGAAAGTGGCCCCCATCACCAGCGGACGCACGCTGGGATCCACCAGGTTGCCCAGAGTGAAGATGAGGATGATGCCCAAGCCCACATAGGCCCCCGCCATGGCGGAGCTGAGCCAGAAGCCGAGCTTGTCGCTGCGCTCGAAGCGGTTGATGCGGGCCGCGTTGGCGGCGCACTTGTTGATGGTGTCGGTATACATCTTTGTTTCCTTCAAGAGGGCCGCCCGCAGGCAGCCCTGATATGCATGGTGTTAGACGGCGACCCAGACCTGCTGGTCGCGTACTTCAACGGGATAGCTTTGCACCGACATGGCGGCGTTCTCGAGGCAGTGGCCGTCGCGCAGACGGAAGTGCTGCTTCTTGAGCGGGCTGGCAACCCAGAGCTCACCCTCGTGTTCACCTACGATGCCGCGCGACAGCACGTTGGCGGCGAAGAAGGGATCCCGGTTGTCGATGGCGAACACCTCGGCCGCCGCGCTCGGGCGGAACAGGGCGATCTGGCGACCTTCAATGAGTGCGCACACGCCGGTTCCCGGCATGATGTCGTTGAGTTGGCAGGTTAATTTCATCATTTGGTCTCCACCTCGATCTGGTAGACGGGGATGCGCTCGGCCGGGGTGGCTGGTCTGTGCTGGTCGCGCTCGGTGACAAACTGAACGTCCGGGTCACGCTTGTCGCTGTTGATGAAGTGGTTGAAACGCTGTAACGCCTGCTCTTCATTGAGGGTGCGCGACCATTCGCACTCGTAGCTGTCGATGAGGGTCTGGATATCGCGCTCCAGGGTGTCGGCCAGCCCCAGCTTGTCGTCGACGATTACCTCGCGCAGGTAGTCGACCCCGCCCTCCAGGTTGCCGAGCCAGACCGAGGTGCGCTGCAGTTTGTCGGCGCTGGTGACGTAGAACATCATGAAGCGGTCGATCAGCTTGATGAGGGTCTCCCGATCCAGGTCGGAGGCCAGCAGGTCGGCGTGGCGCGGCTTCATGCCGCCGTTGCCGCCCACATAGAGGTTCCAGCCCGCATCGGTGGCGATGATGCCGACGTCCTTGCCCTGAGCTTCCGCACATTCGCGGGTACAGCCGGAGACACCGAACTTCATCTTGTGGGGGGTGCGAATGCCCTTGTAGCGGTTCTCGAGGAAGACCCCGAGGCCAACGCTGTCTTGCACGCCGAAGCGGCACCAGGTGCTGCCGACGCAGGTCTTGGCCATGCGCAGCGCCTTGGCGTAGGCCTGACCGGTCTCGAAGCCCGCCGCCAGCAATTTCCGCCAGATGGCGGGCAGATCGTCCTTCTGGGCCCCGAACAGGCCGATGCGCTGGGCGCCGGTGATCTTGGTGTAGAGCTGGTAGTCGCGGGCCACTTCGGCCACCGCCAGCAGCCCTTCCGGCGTCACTTCGCCACCGGCCATGCGCGGGATGACGGAGTAGCTGCCATCTTTTTGCATGTTGCCGAGGAAGATGTCGTTGGTGTCCTGCAGCTGGGTATTGAGCGGGCTCAGCACATAGTCGTTCCAGCAGGAGGCGAGGATGGAGCCGACGGTCGGTTTGCACACCTCGCAGCCATAGCCGTGTCCGTGCCTGGCCAGCAGCTCGTCGAAGCTCTTGATCCCCTCCACCTTGACCAGATGGAACAGCTCCTGACGGGAGTAGGGGAAGTGGCCACAGAGGTGGTTGTTGACCTCGATGCCCTGCTTCACCAGCTCGGCGTTGAGCACCTGGCTGATGAGCGGCACGCAGCCGCCACAGCCGGTGCCGGCCTTGGTGTGCTGCTTGATGGCGGCCAGCGTGGTGTGACCCTCGGCCACCGCCTGGGCGATGTCGCCCTTGGAGACGTCGAAGCAGGAGCAGATCTGGGCGGTGGACGGCAGGGCATCCACCCCTAGCGTCGGCTTGGCACCGGCGTAGGCGGGCAGGATCAGGGTGTCCGGGTGGCTCGGCAGCGGCATGGCATTGAGCATCAGCTGCAGCAGGTTGCCGTAGTCATCCACATCGCCAACCAGCACGGCGCCGAGCAGGCGACTGTTGTCTTCGCTCACCACGATACGCTTGTAGACGCCGGCCTGATCGTCCTGGAACACATAGCTGTGGCTGCCGGGTGTGCGGCCATGGGCATCGCCGATGGAACCGACGGAGACGCCGAGCAGTTTGAGCTTGGCGCTCATGTCCGCCCCTTTGAAGCGGCTGTCGCCACCGAGCAGGTGGTCGACCGTGATCTGGGCCATCTTGTAGCCGGGGGCCACCAGCCCGAAGAAGCGGCCCTGCCAGGCGGCGCATTCGCCGATGGCATAGATGTCGGGGTCGGAGGTGAGGCAGTGATCGTCGACAGCTACGCCGCCACGCTCGGCGATGGCCAGTTCACAGTAACGACCGAGGGTATCCTGCGGGCGGATGCCGGTGGAGAAGACCACCACGTCCACTTCCAGCTGGCTGCCGTCGGCGAAGGCGAGGCGGTGCTGGGCGTCGCGCCCGCCGTGCATCAGGATCTCGCTGGTGCTCTTGCTGGTGTGCACCTGCACGCCCATGGATTCAATCTTGCGACGCAGCAGCTGGCCACCCTGGCCGTCGAGCTGTTCCGCCATCAATACCGGGGCAAACTCCACCACGTGGGTCTCGAGACCCAGCGCCTTGAGGGCGCCGGCGGCTTCCAGGCCAAGCAGGCCGCCCCCGATCACCACTCCGCTCTTGCCGCTCTTGGCAGCGCTGCGGATGGCCTTCAGATCCTCGATGGTGCGATAGACGAAGCACTCGTGGTGCTGACTGCCCGCAATGGGCGGCACCCAGGGGTAGGAGCCGGTGGCCAGCACCAGCTTGTCGTAGCCGACCACTGTGCCCTTGTTGGAATGCACTTCGCGGGCCGCCCTGTCGATTTTTTTCACCGCTTCGCCGAGCAGCAGGCGGATGCCGTTCTTCTCGTAGAAACCGGGTTTGACGAGGGAGAGATCTTCGCTGGTGTGGTGGGAGAAGTAGGAGGAGAGATGGACACGATCGTAGGCGGGACGCGGTTCTGCACCGAAGACGGTGATCTCGAACCGGTCCGGATCGGCCCGCTCGATCAACTCTTCGATGAAGCGGTGCCCCACCATGCCGTTCCCTATGACGGCCAGCCTGACTTTGCTCATGATTGCCTCTAGTTTGGAGTAATAAAACATCATTCTGGGGCTAGGCTACCCAGTCGCAGGGACGGGGCGATTGATGCAAATCAAGTGTCTATTTATATATCTCCTCAGGGGTAATTCGATACAATTCAAGGCTATATATAAATAGGTATACCAGTGGTGCATTCTGGGTTTTGGCTTTTATGGGGAAAGGGGGGCAAGAGGGGTCGCCCGTCTGGCCAGGCATCATGAAAGAAAACACCTCGGCAGAGGTGCTTTCACAGTGTTGTATCTGGGTAGCGCGTCTGGCTATGGCGGTACAGATCACCGCTCTTTCGGAGTGGCTTGATAGGGGGCGCGGGCGCAGGTTTCGCGGATGAGGGTGCGCAACCAGCGGTGGGCCGGGTCGGCGTCCAGCCGTGGGTGCCAGAGCAGGGCCAGGGTGATCCCGGGCAAGGGGAAGGGCAGGGGCAGGGTCACCAGATCGGCGTGCAGGGAGGCGCAGTGCAGGGCGGGCACGGTGGCCACCAGATCACTGTCCCGCACCAGCGCCAGTGCAGTGGCAAACCCCGGCACCAGAGTGGCGATGGCTCGCTCCAGTTTCAGGGTGGCGAGCGCCTCGTCGACGGGGCCGTGCTCCTGCCCGCGCCGCGACACCAGCACATGGCGGGCGGCGGCATAGCGGACTGCGGTCAGGGGGCCCTCGCACAGTGGATGGCCCGGCCGCACCACGACGACGAAGCGATCCTGGAACAGGGCCTGGGTATGCAGCTCGGGTGCCGTATTGGTGCCGATCACGCCGGTTTCAAAATCCAGCTCACCGCCGCGCAGGGGCTGGCTCTCCTTGTCGGGCTTGGCCATGAAATGCAGCCGCACCCCGGGCGCCTCGGCGGCGAGCCGCGCCAGCAGGGCGGCCCCGACACTCTCCACGAAACCGTCGCTGGATCTGAGACGGAAGGTGCGCACCAGGCTGGCCGGATCTATCTCCTGCTGGGGGCGCAGTACGGCTTCGGCCTCCTGCACCAGCTGGCTGACCCGCTCGCGCAGGGCCAGGGCGCGCGGCGTGGGCACCAGTCCCCGGCCCGCACGTACCAGCAGCGGATCCCCGGTCGTTTCACGCAGGCGGGCCAGCGCCCGGCTCATGGCGGAGGGGCTGAGGCGCAGCCGTCTGGCGGCGCCGGCTACGCTGCCCTCATCGAGCAGCGCATCCAGAGTGATCAGCAGGTTGAAATCGGGGATGCTCATGGTCGTGCCCTCGCCGGTCTGGTATGCGGGGTGATCAGCCGATGGCGATCATATCTGTGTGTTGACTCATTATACGCGAGAATCCATGGCTTCATATGGCGTGCCGTGCAGCTATAAGCTGCATGTCGTGCGTCTTCCGCCGGATCAGCGTCACGGCTAGCCTTGTGGTCATCCTGATTCGCTTGAGGTCACACCCATGTCATTTTCTGTTCCAATCCCGTCTCCCTGGACTCGCCGTGCCGGCTTGCTGGCGCTCGGTTTGGCCACCCTGTTGCCCATGCTGGCGGGGAGCATGGCCAACATGGCGCTGCCCGCGCTGGGACAGGCGTTTGCCGTCCCTTTCGCGAGCCTGCAGTGGGTGCTGGTGGCCTACCTGCTGGGGATCACCTGTCTGACCGTGGTGGCCGGTCGGCTCGGCGACAGGTTTGGCCGGCGCCGCCTGCTGCTCCTGGGGCTTGGGCTATTTGCGCTGGCCTCATTGCTGTGCGCCCTGGCGCCAACCATCGGCTGGCTGATCGCGGCCCGTGCCCTGCAGGGTATCGCTGCGGCCTGCATGCTTTCTCTGGCGCTGGCCATGGTGGGGCAGCTTGTACCTGCGGCGCAGCGTGGTTGGGGCATGGGGCTGCTCGGCTCCCTGTCGGCCTGCGGCACAGCCCTTGGCCCCTCGTTTGGCGGCCTGCTGGTCGGCGGGTTTGGCTGGCAGGCCCCTTTCCTGCTGCTGGTGCCCGTCAGTCTGCTGGCGCTGGGGGCCGGCATGGTCGGCCTGCCATCTGAAGGGGGGTTGCCACAAAGAGAGAGAGTGAGCCTGGTTAGCCTGTCACTGCTGGTGGTGGCATTGCTCTGCTACGGGCTGGCGCTGACTTCGGGGGGCGCTCTGTCGCTGGGGCTGTGGGCGGGGGCGCTGCTTGTCACTGCCTTGTTCATGGGTCGAGAGCGCCGCGCCCAGATCTCTCTGTTGCCGCTGGCACTGCTGGCCGACTCCCGGCTTCGCAATGGCCTGCTCGCCAGTGCACTGGTGGCCAGCGTCATGGTGCTGACCCTGCTGATCGGCCCCTTCTACCTGCACGGCGTATTCGAGCTCGACATGGCGACAGTCGGGCTCATGATCTCGGGCGGACCCTTGCTGGCAGCCTTGACGGGCATGCCTGCCGGCTGGCTGGTGGACCGGCTGGGTGCGCGGCCGGTGGTCTGGCTGGGGCTGATAAGTATGGAAATTGCAGTCCTCGGCCTGGCCGGGGCGGCGGGGCAATTCGGCCCGCTTGGCTATCTGCTGCCCATACTGTTGCTGACCGCAGGTTATGCCCTGTTCCAGACCGCCAACAACAGTGCCGTGGTGGGCGGCGCGAGTGAGCAGACCCGGGGCGCCGTGGCCGGCCTGCTGACCCTGTCGCGCAATTTTGGCCAGTTGACGGGGGTGGCTGGGCTCGGCGGTCTGTTCGCCACTCTGGTGGGAGAGCAGGGCCTGGCCATGGCCAGCGAACTGGTGTTCGGCACCCAGGCCCTCTTTGCCCTGAGCGCCCTGTTGATTGGTACCGCGCTCTGGCTGGTGGGTCGCCGTCGGGAGGGGGCGCTGGCCACGGCATGAACTTGAGCCGGTGCGCATAAAAAAACGCCTCCGCGAAGGGAGGCGTTTCGTGTTCGGGAAGGGGGCGAGCTTACAGAATATAGCGGCTCAGATCCTCGTCCTCGATCAGTGCCCCTAGGTGGGCGTTGACGTAGTCGGCGTCGATGACGAAGGTCTCGCCGGACTTCTCGGAGGCATCGTAGGAGATATCTTCCATCAACCGCTCCATGACGGTGTGCAGGCGGCGGGCACCTATGTTCTCGGTGCGCTCGTTGACCTGCCAGGCCGCTTCGGCCAGACGGCGGATGCCATCCTTGGTGAACTCGATCTTGACTCCTTCGGTGGCCATCAACGCCTGGTACTGATCGGTCAACGAGGCGTTCGGCTCGGTCAGGATCCGCTCGAAGTCATCTGTGGTGAGCGCGGTCAACTCGACCCGGATCGGCAGACGGCCCTGCAGCTCTGGGATCAGATCCGACGGGCGGGCCACCTGGAAGGCGCCGGAGGCGACAAACAGAATGTGGTCGGTCTTGACCATGCCGTGCTTGGTGTTGACGGTGCAGCCTTCCACCAGTGGCAGCAGGTCGCGCTGTACCCCTTCGCGGGAGACGTCGGGGCCGGAGCTCTCGCCCCGCTTGCAGATCTTGTCGATCTCGTCGAGGAAGACGATACCGTTGTTCTCGACTGCGGCGATCGCTTTCTGCTTCAGCTCTTCCGGATTGACCAGACGGGCGGCTTCCTCTTCGATCAGCGCCTTCATGGCCTCTTTGACCTTGATCTTGCGCTTCTTCTTCTGGTTCTGCCCCAGGTTCTGGAACAGCCCCTGCAACTGGCTGGCCATCTCTTCCATGCCCGGCGGGGTCATGATGTCGACGCCCATGGGGCTGGCTGACAGTTCGAGTTCGATCTCCTTGTCATCCAGCTGGCCTTCCCGCAGCTTCTTGCGGAAGATCTGGCGGGTGTTGGAGTTGTCGGCCTTCTCCTCCTCGCCCCAGCTGTTGCGCGGGTTGGGCAGCAGGGCGTCGAGGATGCGCTCTTCGGCGGCTTCCTCGGCGCGGTATTTCATCTTCTCCATCTCGGTCTCGCGCACCAGCTTGATGGCGACGTCGGTCAGATCGCGGATGATGCTGTCCACCTCCTTGCCCACATAGCCCACCTCGGTGAACTTGGTGGCTTCCACCTTGATGAAGGGTGCGTTGGCCAGCTTGGCCAGACGGCGGGCGATCTCGGTCTTGCCGACCCCGGTCGGGCCTATCATCAGGATGTTTTTCGGGGTCACCTCGTGGCGCATCTCTTCATCGAGCTGCATCCGGCGCCAGCGATTGCGCAGAGCGACGGCGACGGCGCGCTTGGCGTCGGCCTGACCAATGATGTGTCGGTCCAGCTCGTGGACGATTTCTCTCGGGGTCATCTCGGACATGATGGAGTTCCTGTATCCGGGGCGGGCAGGGCCCACCCCTTGGAGAATGGGTTACTTGGCTGGCTTATTTAGCCGAATAGTCCAGCACTTCAATGGTGTGGTTGCCATTGGTGAAGACGCAGATGTCGCCCGCAATCTTGAGGGACTTCTCGACGATGGTTTTGGCATCCAGCTCGGTATTTTCCAGCAGGGCGATGGCGGCGGACTGGGCGAAGTTGCCACCCGAGCCGATGGCGATCAGGTCATGCTCCGGCTGCACCACGTCACCATTGCCGGTGATGATGAAGGATTTGTGCTCGTCGGCCACGGCCAGCAAGGCCTCAAGGCGGCGCAGGGCGCGATCGGTGCGCCAGTCTTTGGCCAGCGCCACGGCGGCGCGCTCCAGATTGCCCTGATGGGCCTGCAGTTTGGCTTCGAAGCGCTCGAGCAGGGTGAAGGCATCGGCAGTGCCGCCGGCGAAACCCGCCAGCACCTTGCCGTTATAGAGGCGATGAACCTTGCGGGCATTGCCCTTCATGACGGTATTGCCAAGAGAAACCTGGCCATCGCCACCGATGACGACCTGCCCGTTGCGGCGAACTGAAACTATGGTAGTCACTTTACTTACCTCGCTTGAGCCGAATGACGGCCTGACTGTGCATGGCAAGAAAGATGGGGATGGGCGCGGCGCTTTTCAACCCTGGCGGATTATCCGCCACGGGGCGACCTCTGTTGAGATGCCGTGGCGCAGAAAAGAAAAAGAGCCGGGTTTTCAACCCGGCCCTGCTCACTCATCCGCTGGCGGCAAGTCACCCCTTCTTGGGGATGCAGCCACTGATGCCGGAGCCTTGCAGCTTGCGGTTGGCCGCATCGACGGCCGCCTTGCCGCTGAAGGGGCCCACCATCACCTTGTAGACGGTGCCGTTGGCGCCATTCACCACCTGCAGGCTGGAGGAGAGGCCGGCGCCAAAGGCGATACGTGCCTTGAGCGACTCGGCAGAATCCTGCGAGCGCAGGGCGGCGCACTGCATCATGTAACGACCGCTGTCGGCCGCCGCCGTCTGGGACTTGGCGGCTTCGGCCCGCTCCCGTTCCAACTCGGCCCGCAGTTCACGTTCCATCCGCTCCCGCTCGGCCTTGCGGTCGATCACCTGCTCCTGGGCGCTGGCCACGGGAGCCGGCTTGGCGGGTTGAACCGGTTGCGGCTTGTAGGGCTGAACCTGGCCGATAGGCGTTCCCGGCTGGGGAATGTCGGTCGGCACAGGTTGCGGCAGTTTCTCCGGCTGCAGGGTCAGGGTCTGGGCAGGGGGCGGTGGCAGCACACCCGGTTGGGGTGGCGGCTCCGTGATATCGACCTGCTTGTTTTCCAGCCGTTCGATATAGCTCCACTTCTCCTGCGGCAAGCCGTTGTTCTGCGCCTTGGGCTTGTTGGCCTTGACCTGCTCTTCAATGGTGGGGGCGTCGTTGCCCTTGCCATTGATCATGTAGAGGAAGCCGCCGAACCCGGCCAGCAGCGCCCCGGCCAGCAGGGCCGGGATAACAGGAAAGCGGCGAGGTGCCGCTTTCTTGGTGTTGCGACCACCCGCCCGACGTCGCGGGCGGTTGCCGACATAATCCCGGGTCGCCATCTATTACATGCGCTCCAGGGTGTGGATGCCCAGTACGCCCAGACCCAGCTTGAGTACCTTGGCCGTGGCGGCACACAGTAGCAGACGGCTCTGGCGGGTCGCTTCGTCGACGCCATCCTTGTTGATCGGGCAGGCTTCGTAGAAGGTCATGAAGTTGCCGGACAGCTCGTACAGGTAGGTACAGAGCAGGTGCGGCATGCCTTTATCCGCCACGCCGTTGATCGCGTCGGAGAACTGGATCAGCTTCTGGGCCAGCACCTCTTCGGCCTCTTCGTTCAGGGTTACATTACCGCCAAGAGTCTCGGCATCGATGTTGGCCTTGCGGAAGATGGACTGGATACGGGTGTAGGCGTACTGCAGGTAAGGGGCAGTGTTGCCTTCAAACGACAGCATCATGTCCCAGTCGAAGATGTAGTCGGTGGTGCGGTTCTTGGAGAGATCCGCATACTTCACCGCGCCCATGGCGATGGCGTTGACCACGTTGGCCTTCTCTGCAGCGGAGAGGTCGCTGTTGCGGCTCTCCAGCAGGGCGGCGGCGCGCTCCTCGGCTTCGTTGAGCAGGTCAACCAGCTTGACGGTGCCACCGGAGCGAGTCTTGTAGGGACGGCCATCCTTGCCCAGCATCATGCCGAAGGCGTGGTGCTCGAGGGGCACTGATTCCGGCACATAGCCCGCCTTGCGAGTGATGGTCCAGGCCTGCATCAGGTGCTGGTGCTGACGGGAGTCGATGAAGTACATGACGCGGTCGGCGCCCAGAGTCTCGTAACGATACTTGGCACAGGCGATGTCGGTGGTGGTGTAGAGGAAGCCGCCATCGCTCTTCTGGATGATGACGCCCATGGGCTCGCCATCCTTGTTTTTGAATTCGTCCAGGAAGACGACGGTAGCGCCTTCGCTCTCGACCGCCAGCCCGCGGGCTTTCAGGTCGTCCACGATTTGCGGCAGCATGTCGTTGTACATGGACTCGCCCATGATGTCCTTGTTGGTCAGGGAGACATTCAGGCGGTCGTAGTTGATCTGGTTCTGCTCCATGGTCATGTCGACCAGCTTCTTCCACATGGTGCGGCAGTACTCATCGCCACCCTGCAGCTTGACCACGTAGTTGCGCGCGCGCTCGGCGAAGGCTTCGTCTTCGTCGTAGCAACGCTTGGCCTGGGTATAGAAGGCTTCGAGATCCTTGAGCGCCATGTCGCTGGCGTGCTCGTTGGCCATCTTCTCCAGATAGGCGATCAGCATGCCGAACTGGGTGCCCCAGTCACCTATGTGGTTGGCGCGCACCACCTTGTGGCCGAGGAATTCCAGAGCACGGGCGGCTACGTCACCGAGGACGGTGGAACGGATGTGGTGCACCGCCATCTCTTTGGCTACGTTCGGCGCCGAGTAGTCCACTACCACTGTCTGTGGGGCGGGCAGCTTCACGTTGGCATTGGCGGAGGTCACCATGGCCTCGACTTGGCCGGCCAGCCAGCGCTGGTCGAAGAAGAAGTTGATGAAGCCGGGGCCGGCGATCTCGACCTTGGCGATCAGGTCCGAGGCGGGCAGGTGCTCTATGATGGCAGCGGCCAGCTCACGGGGATTCTTGCGGGCCGGTTTGGCCAGCAGCATGGCCAGGTTGGTGGCCAGGTCACCGTGAGCCTTCTCCTTGCATCGGTCTACTTGCACCCGGGCTTCCAGGTCCGCCGGCAACACGCCTGCTGACTTGAGATTGGCTACCGTTTGTTCAAGTAGATGATGAATATGCTCTTTCATAACTGACCACCAAGGTTGTGCGTCGAAAAATGACTGATATACAAGGGCGTGAATTTTACCCGCATCGGCCCGAGAAAACTATAGGGACGGCCCGCCAGAGTGGGTTGGGCGGATATTTCACTGCATTTGCCGCCATTATCCAGAATATTCAAGGGGATAAATGGTGCTTATCCATTTCTACTGCATATCGAAGCAGCTTGTCCAGGCTATTTCCCCTGATTGTTAACGGTTTTTTTATTCCAACTCGATCTGAATGATCTGCCCTTCTGCGGCGGTCGTATTAGTAGTCATCTTCTAAAGAGGAATATCCCGATGAAACTGGCGCTGTTTCCGCTCTCGGCTCACCTGCTGCCCGGCGGCATCATGCCGCTGCGTATCTTCGAGCCCAGATACCAGCGCATGATCGCCGAGGCGGGAGATCAGGGCTTTGTGCTATGCATGCTTGACCCTCGCCAGCCCGATGCGTTGCGCAACATGTACCCCATCGCCACCCGAGTGCAGATCATCGATTTCGATCAACTGCCGGATGGTCTGCTGGGCATCACGGTGCTCGGCATGGAGCGGGTCAGGATCACCGATCTATGGCAGGAGCCCGACGGGCTGCGGGTGGGCGAAGTGGCGCTGCTGCCACCCTGGCGTGCGGGTCGGCTCAATGCCGATCAGCACTCGCTGGCCAGGGTGTTGCAGGAGGTATTCAACGACTACCCGGAATATGCGGCCCTCTATCAGGATCCCGACTGGGAGGACGCCAGCTGGGTGGCACAGCGCTGGCTGGAGGTGTTGCCCATTCCCGTAGAACAGAAGCAGTGGCTGTTGGCGGCGGATGACAACCAGCCCGCCCTCTCCCTGCTGAGTGGTCTGCTGGTTGCCAGCCATTGAGCGAATATTTTCGGCCCAGCCTTGTGATCCTTTTTTCGCGCCCGGCGTAATGGTGATGACCACAACATTCAAGGCATGGCGCAATGGCATATACTGGCCAACCCCAATCGACTCAGCGCAGGATATCGCCCCCCATGGATAACCCAGATGGCGATCTGAAGTCCCTTCTCATCCGGGTCGCCGAGCAGGCCGACAAGGCAGCCTTTGCCCGCCTGTTTCATCACTTTGCGCCGCGTATCCGCAGCTATGGGCTGCGTCACCTCGGCAGCGAGGCCAACGCCATGGAGCTGGTGCAGGAAACCATGCTGCTGGTGTGGCAGAAGGCTCGCCTCTACCACCCCGAGAAGGGGGCACCGACCACCTGGATCTACACCGTCATGCGCAACCAGAGCTTCGACATGCTGCGCCGCCGCCGCGCCAGCAAGGAGGACCTCTGCGCCGAGGAGTTGTGGCCCATGCTGGAATTCAGGGCGGAAGAGGAGCACCTGAGCGGTGGTGAAGATGCGGTGCTGACCCGTCAGATGGCGCACTACCTTGCCACCCTGCCGGAACCACAACAGCAGGTGGTGCGCGGCATCTATCTGCAGGAGTTCTCCCAGCAGGAGCTGGCCGAGCGACTCGGCGTGCCGCTGGGCACCATCAAATCCCGCCTCAGACTGGCATTACAGAAATTGAAAGAGCAAGTGGAGCAAGGCCATGATTAAAACCCATCCGACTCACGCCATGTTGCGCGCCTTCGCCGCCGACGAGCTGCCCTTGCCGCTGGCCGTCGGCGTCTCTGCCCATTGCGAGCTTTGCCCCGAGTGTGCTGCCAGTCTGCGAGCCTGTGAAGAGGAACTGGCTCGCCAGTATCTGGAGCCGGCAGATAAGCCCGCAGCGATGAACGAGACCATGCCGGTGGAACTTGACGCCATGCTGGCCGGCATACTGCAACAGCCGGTGGCCAGCCCGGCCGAGCTCAGCCAGCCGGTGCGAGCGGC
Organism: Aeromonas enterica; assembly: GCF_054052465.1. Classification (NCBI taxonomy): domain Bacteria; kingdom Pseudomonadati; phylum Pseudomonadota; class Gammaproteobacteria; order Aeromonadales; family Aeromonadaceae; genus Aeromonas; species Aeromonas enterica. Next base: position 127,563 of record NZ_JBSTYL010000006.1, read on the forward strand.
GCCCGAGTTGCAGGTGGCGGGCCAGTCATACCGGTTGCCCAGGGTGCTGGCGCGCCACCATGCCCCCAAATGGCGCCACATCGGCGCCATTCGTCAGCACAGCCTGCCGCTGGACGAGCTGGGGGCCCGCGCCAGCCTGCTCCATATCGAGGCGGGTGGCCGCATTCCCGAGCACACTCATCAGGGCTATGAGTTGACCCTGCTGCTGGCGGGCAATATTCAGGATGGTGATACCTGTTATCAGGCGGGGGATTTCATCTGGCGTGATGCCAGCCACGCCCACAGCCCGCACACGCCGGACGGCTGCCTCTGTTACACGGTGCAGGATGCACCGGTGCAGTTCACCAAGGGGCTGTCGCGGCTGCTCAACGGCATCAGCCATCGTCTCTATTGAAGACGGGCGGCAATAGAAAAAGGGACCGAAAGGTCCCTTTTTGATGGGCGCTCGGCCGGATCAGGCCACAAACACCAGGTAGACGGCGAAGGCCACCACGAAGCGGTAGATGGCGAATGGGATGAAGTCGAGGCGACGGATCAGCGCCAGGAAGGTTTTGATCGCAATCATGGCGACCACGAAGGCGGTGACAAAGCCCACCGCAAACATGGGGAAGTCGGCCAGGGAAAGCAGGTCGCGGCTCTTGTAGAGATCCAGCCCGCTGGCGGCCACCATCATGGGCACCGCCAGAATGAAGGAGAACTCGGCCGCCGCCTGACGGCTAATCCCCATCAGCATGCCGCCGCTGATGGTGGCGCCGGAGCGGGAGAAACCGGGCCACAGCGCCAGGCACTGGAACAGACCTATGCCGAACGCCTGCTGGTAGCTGATGTCATCCAGGGTCTCGGAGCGTACCGCCGGGCGACACTTCTCGGCGATGATCAGCAATATGCCGCCGGCGACCAGGGCATACATCACGGTCTCGGGGCCGAACAGGTTGGCCTTGATCCAGCTGTGGATGGCGAGACCTATGATCACGGCGGGCAGCATGCCGAGGATGATGTGCACCAGAGAGAGAGTGGCGTGTCCCTGCGCCGGTTTTTGGCCAAAGTGGATGCCGATCAGGCCAAACAGGCGGCGCCAGAACACGGCGACCACCGCCAGGATGGAGCCCATCTGGATCACCACTTCGAAGGTGGCAGCCTTGGGGCCGTCGAAGCCAAGCAGGTGGCCGACGATGATCATGTGGCCGGTGGAGGAGACGGGGAGGAACTCGGTCAGGCCCTCCACTATGCCCAGCACAAATGCGACAAACAGGGCGTAAGACTCTGTCATGTTTCAGATCTCTTGATTATTGGTCCGGATGAGGTCAGCCCCGAGCCGAGCCGGGGGCGACCAATGATGGAGGAAAATCGGACGGGCAACCAGTGAATATTGGAGCCTCCCCCTTGCAATGGGGAGGTTGCGAGCGGGTCAGGCCAAGGTTGCTTCTATCTGTCGTTGCAACGTCTCGTCCAGCGGGGCCAGGGCCAGGGCCAGGGCCTCGACCGCGCTCACTATCTGCAGGGGGCTGCTGGCGCCGATCAGGGCGCAACTCACCACGGGATCGCGCAGCACCCACTGCAACGCCAGCTGTGACAACTCCTGCCCTCGCTGTTGTGCCAGGGCGTGCAGGGCCTGGATCCTGGCCAGCTTGTCTGCAGTTATCTGCTCCGGCTTGAGGAAAGGGCTGCCGCTGGCGGCGCGAGAGTCCGCCGGTATGCCAGCCAGATAGCGGTTGCTGAGCAGGCCGCCCGCCAGCGGCGAGAAGGCCACCACTCCCACCCCCTGCTCGCGACAGACCGGGAGGGTCTCGGCTTCGATGTCGCGTTGGAACAGCGAGTATTTGAGCTGATTGACCAGACAGGGTGTGCCGAGTTCGGCCAGCCGGGCTACCGCCTGGGCGGCCAGTCTGGCCGGGTAGTTGGAGAGGCCGACATAGAGCGCCTTGCCCTGACGCACCATGAGCGCCAGCGCTTGGCAGGTCTCCTCCAGCGGGGTGCGGGGATCCGGCCTGTGGTGATAGAAGATGTCCACATAGTCGAGGCCGAGCCGGCGCAGGCTCTGGTGCAGGCTGGCAAACAGGTACTTGGCGCTGCCGCCATCCCCGTAGGGACCGTCCCACATCACATAGCCCGCCTTGCTGGCGATGATCAGCTCGTCTCTGTAGGGGGCCAGACTGCCCTTGAGTACGCGGCCGAAGGTAGTCTCGGCGGAGCCGGGGGGTGGTCCGTAGTTGTTGGCGAGATCAAAGTGGGTGATGCCCAGGTCGAACGCCTGGTGCACCATGGCCTTTACCCTGGCGGGATCGCTCCCCTCGCCGAAGTTGTGCCAGAGCCCGAGCCCTATGCTGGGCAGGCGCAGGCCGTGGCGGCCCACGGGTCGATAGGGCTGGCGCTGATAGCGGTCGGGCGCGGCGAGGTAGTGTTCATCCATGTTCATCAAGACTCCTGGGTCGGTGCGATAACGGGTGTGGTCATGACTTGCGTCGGTGGCGAACGCATCTATCCCTTGCCGGGGGGGCGAGCAGGCTCCTCTGGCAACGGGGGAGCCGGAGGGTGACGCCGCGGCCCCGCCGTTTTAGCTGGCGAAGATGAAACGGTAACGGGTCTGGTGGTGATAGTAGTGCCCAGGCAGCAACCAGGGATTGCCGAGCTCGGGTCGGTTGGGGCTGTCCGGCAACTGCTGCGCCTCCAGGCAGAAGCCGTCGTAATCCCGATGCGGCTGGCCGCTGCGGCTCGGCGTGTTGGCCAGCCAGTTACCGGTGTAGAACTGCAGCGAAGGCTGGTTGGTGTAGACCTCCATCGCCAGCAGCCGATCGCCGGATAGCACTCGTGCGGCCCATGTCTGTTCCGGGCCATCGAGCAGTAAAGCGGGATGATCCTGGCCGTCATGCTGCAGATGATTGAGCAGGAAGGCGTGATCGTACCCTCTGGCCTGCCGTTGCTGGGGATGGCCCAGCCAATCCAGGCCCATGGGATGCGGGGCGCGCAGATCGAAGGGGCCTTCCACCGGCGCAATGGCCAGCGGCAGACCGCTCTCATCGGTTGGCAGAAAGTGATCGGCGTTGAGGCTGATGGTGTGGTCGCGCACATCGCCGCCTCCATCCAGGTTGAAGTAGGCGTGGCTGGTGAGGCTGACCGGGGTCGGCGCATCCGTGCTGGCCCTGAAATCGACCACCAGATCACACTGTTCCAGCCGGTACTCCAGGGTCACCCGCAGGTTGCCGGGAAAGCCCTGATCGCCCGCCTTTGACAGCAGGGCTAGTTTGACTCTGTCTGTCTCCTGCTCCTTGATCTGCCAGCGCAGGCGATGAAAGCCCTCCCGTCCGCCGTGCAGGCAGTGGGGCGCCTGATTGGCATCCAGCGGCCAGTGTTGACCATCGCGAACCAGTTCGGCGCCGCCGATGCGGTTGGCAAACCGCCCGGCGACTGCGCCCAGCCACACCTGCTGTGCAGGATAGGCCTCATCGGCACAGCCCAGCAGCACCTCGCGGTGCTTGCCTGCGACCGGCAGGGTGAGGGAGGTGAGAGTGGCGCCAAAGTCGAGGCCGCGCAGGCGTAGCCCCTCTTCGTTTTCCAGCTCGAACGGGATCATGGCGTTGCTCATATCTTGCCTGCCCCGGCACTGGCGCGGCAGACATAGCTGTCGGCCTTGAGGCCGAAGCGGGCCGGATACTCGGCGTCGACGGCGGCAATCACCTCGGCGACCTGCGCCGGGCGCAGCAGGGCAACCACGCAGCCGCCGAAGCCGCCGCCCGTCATCCGCACACCGCCCTCGCGGCCGAGCCTGGCCTTGATGATCTCCACCAGACCGTCTATGGGGGGCACGGTAATCTCGAAGTCATCGCGCATGGCGGCGTGGGATGCGGCCATCAGTTCGCCGAGGCGCACCAGATCGCCGGACTCCAGCGCATCGGCGGCGGCCAGGGTACGGGTATTGTCGCCCACCACGTGGCGAGCACGGCGGTAGCAGACCTCATCCAGCCCGGCTTTGCCCGCTTCCAGCGCAGCCATGTCGAGGTCGCGCAGCGCCTTGACCCCGTAGTGGCGAGCGGCGGTTTCACACTGCTGACGGCGGGTATTGTATTCGCTGTCCACCAGGCCGCGCCGCACGTTGGAGTTGACGATCAGCACCGCCAGATCGGGGGGCATGGGGATGAGGCGGGTCTGTAGCGAGCGACAGTCGAGCAGCAGGGCATGATCCTGCTTGCCGCTGGCGGAGATCATCTGATCCATGATGCCGCAGTTGCAGCCGACGAACTGGTTCTCCGCCTGCTGGCCGTTAAGCGCGATCTCGGCCTGGCTGATGTCGAGCCCCAGCGCCTCCTTGAAGGCCTGGCCTATGGCCACCTCCAGCGAGGCGGACGACGACAGGCCGGTGCCCTGCGGCACGTTGCCCGAGACCACCAGGTTGAGGCCGCGCAGCGCATGGCCGCGCACCTGCAGGTATTTCACCACACCGCGGATGTAGTCGCTCCAGCGCTGATCGGCATGGTGGGTGATGGGCTGGTTCAGATCGAACAGGTCGCGCTGATTGCCATAATCGGCGGCGATCACGTGCACCAGGCTGTCATCGCGCAGGCCGATGGCGACGCAGGTCTCGTAGTCGATGGCGCAGGGCAGCACGAAGCCGTCGTTGTAGTCGGTGTGCTCGCCGATGAGGTTGACGCGGCCGGGGGCGCGCACCAGCAGGTCGGGTTGCTGCTCAAACTGCTCTGCAAAAACGGCGCTGACGCGTTGGCTGGGGGTCATAGGGCCTCCTCATTGGCTTGGCTGGTCTGGTTGTAGTGAATGGGGCTCAGGGCGCGAAGTCGTTCTGCCGCCTGTTCCGGCGTCAGGTCCCGCTGGGTTTCTGCCAGCATCTCGAAGCCCACCATAAATTTGCGCACTGTGGCGGAGCGCAGCAGGGGGGGATAGAAGTGGGCGTGCAGTTGCCAGGCTTCCGGGCAGTCGGAGTGTGGCGGCGCGAAGTGCCAGCCCATGGAGTAGGGGAAACTGCACTCGAACAGGTTGTCGTAACGGCTGGTGAGCTCCTTGAGCGCCACCGCCAGATCCTGCTGCAGCTCGGGGGTGAGGCCGAGCAGGGAGGGCACATGGGTCTTGGGCAGCAGCAGGGTTTCGAACGGCCAGGCGGCCCAAAAGGGAACGACGGCCAGCCAGTGTGCTGTTTCCACCACGATGCGGGTGCGATCCGCCAGCTCCCGCTCCACGTAGTCCACCAGCAGCGGGCGACCGTGCTCGGTCAGCCAGTCGCGCTGGTGCTGCTCTTCGCGGGCAATCTCGTTGGGCAGAAAGTCACTGCCCCACAGCTGGCCGTGAGGGTGGGGGTTGGAGCAGCCCATGACGGCGCCCTTGTTTTCAAACACCTGCACCCACTCCCACTGGGCTGACAGCTCGGCCACCTGTTCCATCCAGGTGGTGATCACCGCCTCTATGGCGGGCAGCGGCAGCTCGGGCAGTGTCTTGCCGTGATCCGGCGAGAAGCAGATGACCCGGCTGGTGCCGCGGGCGGCCTCCAGTTTCAGCAGGGGATCCTGGTCGCCGCGGGCGGCCGGGGTGTCCTGCATCAGGGCGGCGAAGTCGTTGGTGAAGACGAAAGTGCCCTGATAATCCGGGTTCTGGTCGCCGGTGACGCGCTGGTTGCCCGCGCAGAGGAAGCAATCCGGATCGTGGGACTGGCTCGGTGCCTGACTGACCTTCTCGACCTGGCCCTGCCAGGGGCGCTTGGCTCTGTGGGGGGAGACCAGCACGTATTGACCGGTCAGCGGGTTGAAACGACGGTGGGGGTGATCAACCGGGTTGAACATCATCACTCCTCAAGCTCAATAAAAGGAATTGCGGGCAGTGATGAGGGCGGGGGCGCCTCTCATCTGTGGCCCCTCTCCCGCGACGGGAGAAGGGAGCAAAACGGACATCACGCCTCATACCCCTGGGGGTTGGCGGACTGCCAGCGCCAGCTGTCGGTGCACATGGTTGCGAGATCCCGACTGGCACGCCAGCCCAGCTCGCGCTCTGCCTTGGCGGGATCGGCCCAACACTCGGCGATGTCGCCTGGGCGCCTGGGTTCGATGCGATAGGGCAGCGGCCGACCGGAGGCGGCTTCGAACGCTGCGACCATCTGCAACACGCTCTGGCCCTGACCCGTGCCCAGGTTGTAGACGTGTACGCCCCCCTGCCTGGCGCAATGTTGCAGCGCCTTGACGTGCCCCTCGGCGAGATCCATCACGTGGATATAGTCGCGCACCCCTGTGCCATCGATGGTGGGGTAATCGTTTCCAAAGACGGAGAGCGTGTCGCGGCGGCCGATGGCGACTTGGGTCAGGAAGGGCATCAGATTATTGGGTATGCCCTGGGGATCTTCTCCCAGGGTGCCCGATTCGTGGGCGCCGACCGGGTTGAAGTAGCGCAGCAGCGTCATGCTCCAGTGGGGTTCGGCCCGCTGCAGATCCTCGAGGATCTCCTCGATGATCTGCTTGGATCGCCCGTAGGGATTGGTGGCGCTGCGCGGGAAGTCCTCCCGGATGGGCGTGCTGGCCGGATCGCCATAGACGGTGGCCGACGAGCTGAACACCAGGCTGCTCACCCCGGCGCGTTTCATCGCCTGCAACAGGGTGAGGGTACCGCCCAGATTGTTCTCGTAGTATTCGAGGGGGAGACGGGTGGATTCACCGACCGCCTTGAGGGCGGCGAAGTGGATCACGGCGGCTATCTGTTGCTCACCGAAGATGCGATCCAGCAGGGCCGGATCACGAATGTCCCCCTGATAGAAGAGGGGCTCACGCCCGCTGATGGCGGCGATGCGAGCCAGTACGCCCGCCTTGCTGTTGCAGAGGTTATCCACCACCACGGGTTCCATTCCCGCGGCCTGCAAGGCCAGACAGGTGTGGCTGCCGATGTAGCCGCAGCCGCCGGTGACCAGTACTTTCATCCTCTTCTCCACGCTAAAAAAGCCTGTGAAGGAGTCTAGCCGAGGCTTCGACGGGTAAACTGTGAACTGGTTAACAAATATGTGGAAACGATTACACTTGTTGGCGTGGTCATAAATGCAGCTATGTGGCTTTTTCTCCTGTTATCAGTGACATTGCTCGGTATAATGGCGCCGTCTTGAACCGTGAAATAAGTGAAAACAGCATGAGCACCATCAAGGATGTCGCCCGTTTGGCCAAGGTATCTGTGGCAACGGTTTCACGGGTGATGAACAACTCACCCAAGGCCAGTGCCGCCTCCCGCGAGGTGGTGCAAAAGGCCATGGCCGAGTTGGGCTACACCCCCAATGCCAATGCTCGCGCACTGGTCAGCAGAACCTGTGACACCATGGGGGTGCTGGTGGGTGATGTGGCGGATCCCTTCTTCGGCGCCCTGATCAAGGGGGTCGCGGTGATTGCGGTGGAACAGGGGTTACACCTGTTGATGGGTAATGGTTTTCACAGGGCGCAGCAAGAGCGGGAATCCATCGAGCTGCTGATCGGCAAACGCTGCGAGGCGCTGGTGGTGCACAGCAAGGCGTTGAGCGATGAAGAGCTCATCGACTACGCCTTGCGGGTGCCCGGCATGGTGTTGATCAACCGCGACATCCCGGCCCTGAAGGGGCGCTGTATCGCCCTCAACAACCGGCAGGGTGCCGCCACGGCGACCCGTCATCTGCTGGATCTGGGCCACCGCCACATCGCCTTCCTCAGTTCGGATCACGTCATTGAGGATGCCACCTTGCGGCTGCAGGGTTATCAGGATGCGCTGGCCGAGGCTGGGCTGTTCGCCGATCCCGAGCTGGTGGAGAGCGGCATGCCCAACGAGGAGGGGGGAGAGCGTGCCATGCTCAACCTGCTTGCCAAGGGGCAACCCATCACGGCCGTGGTGGCCTACAACGATGCCATGGCGGCCGGCGCCATCTCTGTGCTGGCCGACAACGGCCTCAAGGTGCCGGAGGAGGTCTCAGTGGTGGGCTTCGATGACATCATCTACGCCAGATACCTGAGACCCAAGCTCTCCACCATGCGCTATCCCATTGAGCTGATGGCAGCCCAGGCAGCCAAGCTGGCGCTGCAGCTGGCGGCGGGTGAGTGCGAGTCGGTGCAGAGCCGTATTTACACGCCGACCCTGATCAATCGTCACTCCGTGGCCCCCGTGCGGGCCTGACCCCCTCCATTCACGCCGATTTCCTCCCCCGGATCGCCGTTTTTCAGGCCTGTGATCCGGGGGCTCGGTCTTTTACCTTCATTTAGCTCATTTTTACCCTGTTTTACTTAACAAAATCAGTGTAATCGTTTACATCTGTGTGAGCGGGATCGCCGATCACCGGGCAAAACTCCCCTACACTGCATACGTTTTCGGCGTTCATGCAGGGAGAGAGAAGAATGCTCAGGGAGATAGTGGCCCGTCAGGATTGGCAGACCCAGGCGATTACATCGGTGAATCGTCTGGCTGCCCATACCCCCTTGTTCAGCTGGCGCAGCGAGGCTGACGCCCGTGCCGATCTCGCTTCGCCGTCCCGCCGGCTGCTGGATGGCGAATGGCGCTTTTCCTTCTTCGAGGCGCCCGAGCGGGTGCCCGATGGCTGGCTGACGCAGGATCTGCCGCAGGCGTGTGCCATCAGGGTGCCGGGCAACTGGCAGCTGGATGCCACCTACCCGGCGTCGCGTCCGCTCACGGACGGCCCTATCTACACCAACATCAAGTATCCCTTCCCCTGCGATCCGCCCAGGGTGCCGGCTGCCAATCCGACCGGCTGCTACTCTCGCGAATTCGAGTTGCCTGCCGACTGGCTGGCCGGCGGCCAGACCCGCATCATCTTCGACGGGGTCGACAGCGCCTTCTACCTGTTCTGCAACGGCAGCTGGGTGGGTTACTCCCAGGACAGCCGGCTGCCTGCCGAATTCGATCTGAGCCCCTTCCTGCAGGCCGGCGGCAACCGGCTGGCTGTGCTGGTGCTGCGCTGGTCAGATGGCTCCTATCTGGAGGATCAGGACATGTGGCGCCTGAGCGGCATCTTCCGCTCCGTCAGTCTGCTGCACAAACCGGCCCGTCATCTGATGGATATCCGGGTTACGCCCGTGCTGGATGTCTGCTATCGGGATGCTCGTCTCAAGATCGAGCTGCAGGCCGCCAACGCAGCGGGCCTGTCGGTGGAGGTCAGCCTCTACGACGGCACAGAGCGGGTGGCCAACCTGCGCCAGCGGCTCGGCACGGCAACCATCGACGAGAAGGGGGCCTATGAGGATCGCAGCGAGTTGTGGCTGGCGGTCACGGCCCCGCGCAAGTGGAGCGCCGAGACCCCTCACCTCTATCGCCTCACCCTGACCCTGCTGGACGAGCAGGGGGAACCCATCGAGAGCGAAGCCTATGACGTGGGCTTTCGGGCGGTGGAGATCCGTGGCGGCCTGCTGCGGGTCAACGGCCAGCCGCTGCTCATTCGCGGTGCCAACCGTCACGAACACGATGCGGCCGGCGGTCATGTGGTGACCCCCGCCGCCATCGAGCAGGATCTGCTGTTGATGAAGCGGCACAACTTCAACGCGGTGCGCTGCTCTCACTACCCCAATCACCCCGAGCTTTACCGGCTGTGCGACCGGCTCGGCCTCTACGTGGTGGATGAGGCGAACCTGGAGACCCACGGCATGACCCCCATGGGGCGACTGGCGCGGGATCCCGCCTGGAGCAACGCCTTCCTGGAGCGGGTGACCCGCATGGTGGCGCGAGACTTCAACCACCCCTCGATCATCATCTGGTCCCTCGGCAACGAGTCGGGCTACGGCCCGGCCCACGATGCCATGTATGGCTGGGTCAAGCGGGCGGATCCGAGCCGTCCGGTGCAGTACGAAGGGGGCGGGGCCGATACCCCGGCCACCGACATCATCTGCCCCATGTATGCCCGTACCCATCAGGACCAGCCCTTCCCGGCGGTGCCCAAGTGGGCGCTGGCCAAGTGGATCGGCCTGCCGGAGGAGACCCGGCCGCTGATCCTCTGTGAATACGCCCACGCCATGGGCAACAGCCTGGGGGGCTATGCCCACTACTGGCAGGCATTTCGTGATCATCCGCAGTTACAGGGTGGTTTCGTCTGGGATTGGGTCGATCAGGGATTGGACAAGCTGACCGATGACGGCCGTCATTTCTGGGCCTATGGCGGTGATTTCGGCGACAGCCCCAACGATCGCCAGTTCTGCTGCAACGGCCTGCTGTTCCCCGACCGCACCCCGCATCCCGCCCTGTTCGAAGCGAAGCGGGCCCAGCAGCCGTTCGTGCTGACGCTGCTTGAGCACCAGCCGCTGACGGTCGAGATCCGCAGCGAATATTTGTTCCGCCCGACGGACAACGAGCGGTTGCAGTGGCGGCTGTGCGAAGACGGGATGGTGGTGAGCCAGGGTGAATGGCCACTCACCCTGGCACCTCAGGGAAGTGTGACGCTGACTCTGCTGGAGCGGTTGCCTGCCTTTGCGCCGGGGACACTCGCCTGGCTGGATCTCGCCATAGTGCAACCTGCAGCCACGGCCTGGTCAGCGGCCGGTCACGAGGTGGCGCGCCAGCAATGCAGGCTGCCTGCGCCTCTGACGCTGCCTGTTGCCCGCCCGCCGGCCACCTTTATCGAGCTGGCGGATGGCTGGCAGATCCGGGCGGCCGCCAGCGAGTGGCGGCTGGACAAGGCCAGCGGCCGCATCCACAGCTGGTGCAAGCTGGGGCGCGAGCAACTGAAAGAGGTCATCGCCGATCACTTTTATCGGGCACCGCTCGATAACGACATCGGTACCAGCGAGGCGGACCACGCCGATCCCAACGCCTGGATCGCTCGCTGGCAGGAGGCCGGGCTCAATGAGTTGCAGCACCGCTGCCTCGAACTGGTAGTGAGCCCTGACCAAGGCGTTGTGACGGTACGTCACGGCTACTTCGTCGGTGAGGATCTCAAGCTGTTGACCTGCTGGCGGCACGAATTCGACCAGGATGGCGCCATGCACCTCGCCATCGAGGTGGAGGTAGCGGCCGACATGCCGTCACTGCCCCGGATCGGCGCCCTGCTCTGGTTGGTTGACGAGGTGGTAGAGGTGAGCTGGTTGGGTCTGGGTCCTCACGAAAACTATCCGGATCGTCTGCTCGGCGCCGATCTCGGCCGCTGGCAGTTGCCGTTGGCTGACCTGTATACCCCTTATGTCTTCCCGACCGACAACGGGCTGCGCTGTGATACCCGTCAACTGCAACTGGGGGAGATCGCTGTCGAAGGGCGGTTCCATTTCAGCGTTAGTCGCTACAGCCAGCAACAACTGGCTCTGGCACGTCACCAGACAGATCTGGTGGCCGAGGGGGGGCTGTATCTCTGCCTTGATGGCTTTCACATGGGGATTGGTGGTGATGACTCCTGGAGTCAGAGCGTGAGACCGGAATATTGGTTGCAGCCGGGAGGCTACTATTGGAACTGTGTTCTACGCTGAATCTGAGCAATTAATTAGTAGTAGAGGGCTGCCATCAGGTCTCTATAACAAGAAAATAATCACAACCGCATGTTTTTTAATGAATTTGTTGCTATGTAACAGAGTGTAAACGTTTTCATTTTGTTGTCATGATCACAGAACGCCATACAACAAACTGATTACATTAGGCTGGCGCCAGTTCAAATGGCGTACAGCATTCCCTACAAAAACAGATAGAGAGATCGGAGCATAACAATGAAAAAAATCACGACCGTTGCCGCCGTACTGATGAGCTTGATGGCAGGAGCCACTGCCCATGCCGAAACCCGTTTGGGGGTGACCGTTTACAAGTATGACGACAACTTCATGGCGGTTGTACGCAAGGCTATCGAGAAGGAAGCTGCGGCGAACCCTGGGGTGGAGCTGTTGATGAATGACTCCCAGAATGACCAGTCCAAGCAAAACGATCAGGTCGATGTGTTGCTGGCCAAGGGGGTGAAAGCTCTGGCAATCAACCTGGTTGACCCGGCAGCCGCCCCTGTCGTGATCGAGAAGGCCCGTGGTGAAGATGTGCCCGTGGTGTTCTACAACAAGGAACCGAGTGCTGCCGATCTGGCCAGTTATGACAAGGCCTACTACGTGGGTACCGACTCCAAGGAGTCAGGCATCATTCAGGGTCAGCTGATCGCCAAGCACTGGAAAGCCAACCCGGCCTGGGATCTGAACAAAGATGGCGTCATCCAGTTCGTGTTGCTCAAGGGTGAGCCGGGTCATCCGGATGCGGAAGCCCGCACCACCTATGTCATCAAGACCCTGAACGAGGGTGGCATCAAGACCCAGCAACTGCACATGGATACCGGTATGTGGGATACCGCCATGGCGAAAGACAAGATGGACGCCTGGATCTCCGGTCCCAACGCCAACAAGATCGAAGTGGTCATCGCCAACAACGACGGCATGGCAATGGGTGCTGTCGAGTCACTGAAGGCTCAGGGCAAGACCGCCATCCCGGTATTCGGTGTGGATGCGCTGCCCGAGGCGCTTGCCATGGTCAAGAGCGGCGCCATGGCCGGTACCGTGCTGAACGATGCGGCCAACCAGGCGAAAGCCACTTTCGAGCTGACCAAGAACTTGGGTGAAGGTAAGCCGGCTGGTGAAGGCACCAAGTGGAATATCGTCAACAAGGTCGTGCGTGTTGCTTACGTGGGTGTAGATAAAGACAACCTGTCCAAATTCGAGTAATTCCCTCCTCCAGGGCAAGGGAGATCCCCTTGCCCTTTTTTTCAACCAGATGTGATGGCTGATATGACAACACAGCAACAATCAGAATGGCTGTTGGAGATGATTGACGTCAGTAAGAGCTTTCCCGGCGTCAAGGCACTCGATAATGTCAATTTACGGGTCCGTCCTCATTCTGTGCATGCGTTGATGGGCGAGAACGGGGCGGGGAAATCCACCCTGCTCAAGTGCCTGTTCGGCATCTACGAGAAGGATCAGGGCAAGATCTTCTTCAAGGGGCAGGAGATCAATTTTACCTCCTCCAAAGAGGCGCTGGAAAATGGCGTCTCCATGGTGCACCAGGAGCTGAACCTGGTGTTGCAACGCACCGTAATGGATAACATGTGGCTCGGTCGCTATCCCACCAAGGGCTGGTTCATCGACCACTGCAAGATGTATGACGACACCAAGCATATCTTCGACGAACTGGATATCGATATAGATCCCAGGGTCAAGGTGGGCACGCTCTCTGTGTCCCAGATGCAGATGATCGAGATCGCCAAGGCGTTCTCCTACGATGCCAAGATCGTCATCATGGATGAGCCGACCTCCTCTCTGACCGAGAAAGAGGTCAATCATCTCTTCAAGATCATCAACAAGCTGAAAGAGAAGGGCTGCGGCATCGTCTACATCTCCCACAAGATGGAAGAGATCTTCCAGCTGTGTGACGAGATCACCATATTGCGGGATGGCCAGTGGGTGGCAACCCAGCCGCTCAAGGGCATGACCATGGATCAGATCATCGGCATGATGGTTGGCCGTGAACTGACCCAGCGCTTCCCTGAAAAAACCAACCAGCCAAAAGAGGTCATCCTCGAGGTTGAGCATCTGACGGCCAAGAACCAGCCCTCCATTCAGGACATCACCTTCGATCTGCACAAGGGGGAGATCCTCGGCATCGCCGGTCTGGTGGGCGCCAAGCGGACCGATATCGTCGAGACCCTGTTCGGGATTCGCGACCGCAACGAGGGCTCCATCAAGCTCCATGGCAAAGAGGTGGCCAACCACAACGCTCACGAAGCCATTCGCAACGGTTTCGCGTTGGTGACGGAAGAGCGCCGCTCCACCGGTATCTACTCTCGTCTCGATATCGCGTTCAACTCCCTGATCGCTAATATGGACAGCTACAAAGGCTCGATGGGGCTGCTCAGCGACAACAAGATGAAGAGTGATACACAGTGGGTCATCGACTCCATGCGGGTCAAGACGCCGACCCAGCAGACCCAGATCGGCTCGCTGTCCGGTGGTAACCAACAGAAGGTGATCATCGGCCGCTGGTTGCTGACTCAGCCGGAGATCCTGATGCTGGACGAGCCGACCCGCGGGATTGACGTGGGGGCCAAGTTCGAGATCTACCAGCTTATTCTGGAGCTGGCCAAGAAGGACAAGGGCATCATCATCATCTCCTCAGAGATGCCGGAATTGCTGGGGATCACGGATCGCATCATGGTCATGAGCAATGGCCGGGTCGCCGGGATCGTCAATACCAAAGAAACTGACCAGAGCGAGATACTGCGCCTGGCATCTCTGTACCTTTAGAGACAGGAAGACATTTATGGAGTCGGCTAAAAATTTCAATCTGATGCAGGCGCTCAAAGAGAACGGCATCTATGTGGTGTTGCTGGTGTTGCTCATGATCATAGTGATCAAGGAGCCCTCCTTCCTGAGCCTCACCAACTTCAGCAACATACTGACCCAGTCTTCGGTGCGGGTCATCATAGCGTTGGGGGTGGCAGGCATCATCATCACTCAGGGTACGGATTTGTCGGCCGGCCGTCAGGTCGGTCTGGCGGCACTGATTGCCGCTACCATGTTGCAGGCGCTGACCAACGTCAACAAGGTGTTCCCAAGTCTGGGGGAGGTGCCCATTCCCGTGGTGATCCTGCTGGTATGTGCCGTGGGAGCTCTGATAGGCCTGGTCAACGGCCTTATTGTGGCTTATCTGAACGTAACCCCGTTCATTACCACCCTGGGCACCATGATCATCGTCTACGGCATCAACTCCCTCTATTTTGATTCCGTGGGTGCCTCGCCGGTGGCCGGTTTTGACCCTCGCTTCTCGAGCTTCGCTCAGGGCTTTATCAAGCTGGGAGGGTTCAAGCTATCCTACCTCACCTTCTATGCTGCCATCGCCAGCGTCTTTGTCTGGGTGCTGTGGAACAAGACCCGTTTTGGCAAGAACATCTTCGCCATCGGCGGCAACCCCGAAGCGGCCAAGGTTTCTGGCGTCAATGTGGCGGTCAACCTGGTGATGATCTATGCCCTGGCGGGTGTCTTCTACGCCTTCGGCGGTATGCTGGAAGCGGGCCGCATTGGCAGTGCCACCAACAACCTGGGTTTCATGTATGAGCTGGATGCCATCGCGGCCTGCGTGGTTGGCGGTGTCTCGTTTGCCGGTGGCGTGGGTACGGTTGCCGGGGTGATCACGGGTGTGCTTATTTTCACCCTGATCAACTACGGTCTGACCTATATTGGAGTCAGCCCGTATTGGCAGTTCATCATCAAGGGCGGCATCATCATACTGGCGGTGGCCCTGGACTCCATGAAGTACGCCAAGAAGAAATAACGATTGGCAGAGAGGGCTGGCCATGCCGGCCCTCTCTTCTGGAGGGATCCCATGCCATTCAAGGTCAAGATTTACGTCTTGCTGCTGCTGGCCATCTTGGTCACCATCGGCACCGCATGGCTCAGTGTGAATCACTTCATCAGTGGCTACATTCGCACTCAGGCCACCCAGAACATCAACGAGCAGATAGCCTTGGTCAAAGAGAAGCTGGCGGGGGACATCAATCAGAAAATCCTGTTGGCGGCCAATCTCAACTTCGGGGTAACCAACGTCAAGAAGACTCTCGAAGAGACAGGATTTCACAACATCGTCAAAGTGATCGGCGACATGGCGTTCGACGTGAGCGGCGTCATCAACGACACGGCCAGGGTCGATGCGCTGCGCAAACTGATCCCTGAAGCCAACAACCGGATCACCGTCAGCCCGCTGCAGCAGGTGGATGGCAAACCCGTCATCTCCATTCTGGTGCCGCGAGGGGCCGACTCTGCCTACCTTTATTACCTCGACATGAGCGAGTTCAAGAACCTGCTGGAGAAGGTAAGCGGGGAAGGCCGTTACTTCTCGCTTGCCGACAATCAGGGCAATGTGCTCTACAGCAGCAAGCCACAGGGGGAGAGCGAATCACGCCCCAACCAGCTGGATATTCGCGGTAGCAACTGGGTACTGACCGGCTACATAGATCTTGACTACATCCGTACCATGACCCAGGCGCTCAATAGCCAGATCGTCATGGCCCTGCTGGCGGTAGCCGTGCTGGTATTGTTGTTGGCCATGCTGGCGCTCAATGTCGCCTATCGTCCCATCCTCTCGCTGCGGGATCTGGTGCTGGAACTCTCCCGTGGCAGCGGCGACCTGACCCGCCGCCTGACAGTGACGAGCAAGGATGATCTTGGCCAGATATCGGCCGGTATCAACTGCTTTATCGAGCGTCTGCAAGAGATGATGGGGGAGGTGCGCGAGGCCAGTGGCCAGCTCAATACCGGTATCGAGGGGCTGGCCAGCCAGACTGGGGCTGCGCAGTCCCTGCTGGCGGATCATGTGCGTGAGACCGAGCAGGTGGTGACGGCCATCAACGAGATGAGCCGCACCGCCGTCTCCGTGTCGGAAAGTGCTGCCAGCACGGCCCAGCTGACTGGTCAGAGCCAGCAGCTGGCAAGCCAGTCACGCCAGGTGGTTGATCAGGCCATGGCTAGCGTGATGGCATTGGTGGACGAGGTGGAGGAGACAGCCCGCTCCATCGAAGCCATGCAACAGGATGTGCAGCAGATTGGCTCAGTGCTTGGGGTGATCGGCAGCATTGCCGAACAGACCAACCTGCTGGCGCTCAATGCCGCTATCGAGGCGGCTCGCGCCGGTGAACAGGGACGCGGTTTCGCTGTGGTGGCCGACGAGGTCCGCTCGCTAGCGGCTCGCACCCAGAAGAGTACCGCCGAGATCCAGACCATGCTGGCCAGTCTGCAGCGAGGCACCCGCACAGTAGTGGAGGCCATGAGCAACACCAAGCAGAGCTGCCAGGGCGCCGCCGAGAACACCACCAAGGTCAACGAATCGTTGGATCTGATGGCAGGCGAGGTGGTGGAGATCAACGATCTCATCAGCCATATCGCCACGGCGGCGGAGCAGCAGAGTGCGGTAGCGGAAGAGATTAACCGCAACATGAGCGCCATCGCCGAGGTGATTCGTCAGCTGACGCACAATGGAAAAGAGACAGTAACCAGCGCTGCTTCGATGCAGCAGACCTATCACAGGCTGAGGGAAATCGTAGGGCACTTCCGCTTGGAGTAACGGCATCTGGAGTGTGGCCCAGATAAAAAAGCCAAAAAGATGGGGGCGACTTGCGTCGCCCCCGATAGTCTTATCGCTCATGTCCTTGAACGAAGTTGCTCCCTGCAATCCCTGACTATACCTCTTCCTTTAGGTTTCCCCTTCCCAATCCTTTGGGGTGTCCTTTAGCCATCATGGCCTGACGAGTCATCCGTTCCCGTCGCACTTTCTCCATCCTGGGAGGTGTCCTTTACCACATCCTGTGGTGAGTCCATTTGCCCAACCCTGGCAGCCAGTCTTCCTGACCGACTTCATTGCGTCCGTGCATGAGTAACTATAAGGATTTCGCAGGGGACGACAATGACAGCATGAAAAACGTTTTTATGTATCTCGTTACACAAGAAACTTGTTGCGATTTTTATCATTTAAAATCATATGGTTGAGTGTTTTAAATTCAAATTATTTGATCCTATCTTCCGACTATCGCGGGATCTTTTCAGGTTCCTGGCTTACAGGATCAGTGGCTAATATCTCACACACCATTTAACTCGGGTTCAGAAAAGGAGGCAGAGGCAGATGGGTGGTTGCCGGAAAGGTGAGAATGACTACCAATATGGTGGGTCAGCTGCGTTCCTGCAGCCGTTCATAGATGGTTTGACGCTCTTCCGGGCTCAGTGAAGAGAAATAGTGGGTAAACAGACGCAGCAACAGGGATTTGTTCATGCCATCCTGCTGGGTCAGGCTGCCGAGCTCGTCGATGGCGACAGTGCTCAGGGAAAAGGTAGCTTTTTTATAGCTGGGCTTCAGGTATTCACCGCTCTCGATAAAGGCGAGTGCCGTCAGGGCTTCGTCCCGATGCAGGTTCAGCTCAAGACTGACCACCTTGGGTTTTCCCTTGGCATAGAAGTCCGCATCCTCGATGAACTCGTCGATAGTGAACTTCTTCTGATGATGCAGATTGTGTTTTTTCTTCAGATCGGCAAGGCCCATCTCACACCTCCAACTCCAAAAACTCCTTGGCGATGGCCCGGATTTCCTCGGCCGACTTGCCATCGGGTTCGATCTCCATGACGGAAAGGCCTTTCTCTTCGCTGTCGTCATAGACATTGCGACCATAAGTGATGGCATTCAGTACATCGACCCCGAACGAGGCGCACACCTCCTTGGCCTCCAGGATCCGTTTTACCTGGTTGGGCAGGGCCGGGCATTGGGTCAGCACAACGGCTGCCCGCAGGCTGGGATTGACCATCTTGCAGGTGGTGATGAGATCTTCCATGTGCGGCAGGGTCTTGAGATCGCGGCGTTTGGGCCGAAGCGGTATCAGGCCATGGGTGGCCACCGCCATGGTGGAGCGTAGCGCCCGGTTGTCCTGGCCGCCACAGTCAACGATGACGTAGTCATAGCGGTTCTTCAGGCTGAGCAGGTCGTTGCGAATATTACCGTAGAGCTGAACGCAGTTTATCTGGGGCAGATCCGGGTTGTCGTTGCGTTCCTGGATCCAGTCCGAAGTGGTGCGCTGCGGATCACAATCGACCAGCAGCACTTCGCCATGAAACCGGGTTCTGAGGTAAACCGCCAGATTCTGGGCAAGACAACTCTTGCCGCTCCCTCCCTTCTCACCGCCGACCAACAGGATCATGACTATCTCCTATCCCTATGAAAAATAGCTGCCTTGAGTATAGGAGGGGGTTGAAGCATGACAAGCCAAGAGGAGGTGACCTCCTCTTGGGCTCTCACTTTCAGTAGTGCTGGCTGCCGCCGTACCACTGGCACACGTACTCGGGGACCAGCATCTGGGGGGCCTGGTCGACATGGCAGACTACCATGGGTATGGCGGGGGCTCCCTCAGCGCTGACCAGCGATGGGGTCATGGGCAGGATCAGGGCGGTGAACAGGAACAGTGACTTGATCTTCATGGCTATCTCCTTGGTGACAGAACACGGCGTGATCTGGATCACTTTCTGAGTTAAGCCGAGCCGGCCTGCGACGCAAGGTTATGAAATAAATTCAACGAATGAAAAAAGTTTGAAAAGAGGGTGCGGCGGGACCGCCGAGAAATACATGACCAAGATGCGGGCTTTGTGCATATCCATATAACAGGCATGTTGCTGACAACTTGTACCGTGGGCTTGTGCAGGCGGGTTTGGCACAATGCCATGATCTGGGACAAGAAGCAGATTATTCAGCACCTCGCCTGCTTATGACTATTTATCTCGGTGTCCATCCCTTAAAAACCAGTGAAAAATTCAGTTTCATGCATATTAAATTCAAATGACGTGGCTTTGTTTTATATCGCATTGAAAATGATGGTTTTTTGTTTTTTGATATCTCCCTCGGTAGATATGCAGCGTGAATGAAATAGGATGAAATATGAAATAAAATCGTGGATTAATGCGTTTTAATGCATTGTTGCTGAATGAGAGATTGTCAGTTCTGTTACCCTCATCAAAGAATAAACCGTGATTCTATTCAGTTCAGAGTGAATGTGATCAATGTCTAAGTTTATCGTGATTGGCAGGTCTAACCTCGGTCTCGAAAGGCAAGGGCAGGATAGAACACAAGCTGAGTACCCTACATAAAGAATATCCCGCCTTAGCCACGAGCATGAATAGAAGGAATCTATTCAA
The DNA here is from genome assembly GCF_054052465.1 of Aeromonas enterica. NCBI lineage: Bacteria > Pseudomonadati > Pseudomonadota > Gammaproteobacteria > Aeromonadales > Aeromonadaceae > Aeromonas > Aeromonas enterica. Next base: position 147,173 of record NZ_JBSTYL010000006.1, read on the forward strand.
TCACTCGCAGGGACCACTGCTAGACGGAATATAATCATGAGCAAATTTTATGTAGGTTCTGAAGTTGGCCAATTGCGCCGTGTCATGTTGCACCGCCCCAACCTCAGTCTGAAGCGTCTGACCCCTTCCAACTGCCAGGACCTGCTATTTGATGATGTCCTGTCGGTTGAACGCGCCGGTCAGGAGCATGACAAATTCGCTCAGGTACTGCGCGATCAGAATGTCGAAGTTTTCCTGCTGACCAACCTGCTGGCCGAGACTCTGGATGTGCCGGAAGCCAAAACCTGGCTGCTGCAACATCAGGTGTCCGATTATCGCCTCGGTTCTTCCCTTGCCAACGACGTGCGCTGCTTCCTGGCTGACATGCCGCACCGCGAACTGGCCCGCATTCTCTCCGGTGGTCTGACTTACTCTGAGATGCCTTACAGCGGCGTCAACATGGTAGTTGGCATGCATGCCCCGACCGATTTCATCATAGAACCGCTGCCCAACCACCTCTTCACCCGTGACACCTCCTGCTGGGTTTATGGTGGCGTCTCCATCAACCCCATGGCCAAGGCCGCCCGTCGCCGCGAAACCAATCATGTGAAGGCCATCTACCGCTGGCACCCGCAGTTTGCCGGTCAGGACTTCATCAAGTACTTCGGTGACGAGGATCGTGACTACGACAACTCCACCATCGAAGGGGGTGATGTCCTGGTTATCGGCCGCGGCGCCGTGCTCATCGGCATGTCCGAGCGCACCACGCCGCAAGGGGTCGAGCACTTGGCTCGCGGCCTGTTCAAACACGGTCAGGCCAAACAGGTCATCGCCATGCAACTGCCGAAACACCGCAGCTGCATGCACCTGGATACCGTCATGACCCACATGGATATAGATACCTTCTCCGTCTATCCGGAAGTCATCCGCAAGGATGTGAACTGCTGGAGTCTGACTCCGGGCGGTGCAACCGGCATGAACATCAAGGAAGAGGGTTACTTCGTGACCGCCATCGAGAAGGCGCTGGGAGTGGATCAGCTCAAGCTCATCACCACCGGCGGTGACAGCTTCGAAGCCGAACGCGAACAGTGGAACGATGCCAACAACGTGCTGACAGTGCGTCCTGGCGTGGTGGTGGGTTATGAGCGCAATACCTACACCAACGAGAAATATGACAAGGCCGGTATCACAGTTCTCTCCATTCCGGGTGAAGAACTGGGTCGTGGCCGCGGCGGCGCCCGCTGCATGAGCTGCCCGATGGAACGTGACGGCATCTAACAAGACGGCGTGGCGCCGGCAGAGGCTGGCGCCACAGATACCAAGACTCGAGATCAACACTCATGAAAAAACCAACTGTCGTCGTCGCCCTGGGTGGCAATGCCCTGCTCCGTCGTGGCGAACCCCTTGAAGCTGATATTCAGCGCAAGAACATCGCCACCGCCGCCAAGACCATCGCCCTGATCGCTCAGGAATACAACGTGGTGCTGGTGCACGGCAACGGCCCGCAAGTCGGCCTGCTGGCCCTGCAAAACAGCGCCTATACCAAGGTCGCTCCCTATCCGCTGGATGTGCTGGGTGCCGAGTCTCAGGGCATGATCGGCTACATGCTGATCCAGGAGCTCAAAAACCTGATGCCGAGTCGCAACGTCACCGCGCTGCTGACCCAGGTGCAGGTCGATCCCAAGGATCCGGCGTTTGCCAATCCGACCAAATTTATCGGTCCCGTCTATGACGAAGCCGAAGCTCGCATCCTGGCCGAAGAGAAGCGCTGGGTGGTCAAGGCCGACGGCAAGTTCTTCCGCCGCGTGGTGCCGTCTCCGTTGCCCCAGCGCATCGTCGAAGGCGATGCCATCGAAACCCTGATAGCCCAGGGACACCTCATCATCTGTACCGGTGGTGGTGGCATTCCTGTGACCTGGGATGGCCAGTGCCTGACCGGTATCGAAGCCGTCATCGACAAGGACATGTCTGCCGCCTACCTGGCCAAGCAGATCAAGGCCGATGCCCTGCTGATCCTGACCGACGCCGATGCCGTCTACCTGGATTGGGGCAAACCGACCCAGCACCCGCTGCGAGTCACCAGCCCGGCCGAACTGGCTGGCGTCAAGTTCGACGCAGGCTCCATGGGGCCCAAGGTCGAAGCGTCCTGCGAATTCGTCAAGGCGACCGGCGGCATGGTCGGGATCGGTTCTCTGGAAGATGGCCTGGCCATCCTCAAGGGCGAAGCCGGCACCAATATCGTTGCCACCCGTACCGTGAATGCGTAATTACCGAAATCTGTACTGAGAATGCGTAGTCAACACTACTGCCCAAATTGGTCTGAACAAATATAGAGAGAACTCATCATGGCTTTTAATCTGCGTAACCGTAACTTCCTGAAACTGCTGGATTTCACCCCGCGCGAAATCCAATACATGATCGACCTGGCCATTGACCTGAAGAAAGCCAAATACGGTGGCTATGAGCGCAAGCATCTGGTCGGCAAGAACATCGCCCTGATTTTCGAGAAGACCTCCACCCGTACCCGTTGTGCGTTTGAAGTGGCGGCCTTCGACCAGGGCGCTCAAGTCTCCTATCTCGGCCCAAGTGGTTCCCAGATCGGTCACAAGGAGTCAATGAAGGACACCGCTCGTGTACTTGGCCGCATGTATGACGGCATCGAATACCGTGGCTACGGTCAGGAGATCGTGGAAGAGCTGGGTGCCTATGCCGGTGTCCCTGTCTGGAACGGCCTGACCAACGAATTCCACCCAACCCAGATCCTGGCCGACTTCATGACCATGCTGGAACACGGCAAGGGCAAGCGTCTGGATCAAATCAAGTTCGCCTACCTGGGTGATGCCCGCAACAACATGGGCAACTCCCTGATGGTCGGCGCCGCCAAGATGGGCATGGACATCCGTCTGGTCGCACCGAAAGCCTTCTGGCCGGAAGAAGCGCTGGTTGCCAAGTGCCGCCTGATCGCCGAAGAGACCGGCGCGCGCATCACTCTGACTGAAGATGTGAAAGAGGGCGTGCTGGGTACCGACTTCCTCTATACCGACGTCTGGGTCTCCATGGGCGAAGCGAAAGAAGCCTGGGATCAACGGGTGAAACTGATGACCCCGTACCAGATCAACATGGATGTCATCAACGCCACCAAGAACCCGGATGTGAAGTTCATGCACTGCCTGCCGGCGTTCCACAACGATGAGACCACCATGGGCAAGGAAGTGGCCGACAAATATGGGATGAAAGGTCTGGAAGTAACCGAGGACGTGTTCGAATCCGAGCACAGCATCGTGTTTGACGAGGCCGAAAACCGGATGCACACCATCAAGGCAGTGATGGTTGCTACGCTGGGCGACTAAGGTCGCAGTAGTGGTGCCGGGGGGCAACCCCCGGCTTTTCGACCATGTAACAGCGGCATAATACCTCTAACCCTACGACCCGCAGCTTGCATGGATACCACACCACAGAAGGAAGCTGGACCATGACCAAATTCAAGTTCCCATCAGCCTACACCATACTGTTTGTGCTGATCGCCTTGGTGGCCGCCCTGAGCTGGGTAGTGCCAGCCGGCAAATACGACATGATCATGAACGACGCCCTCGGCAAGGAAGTGCCGGTGGCCGGAACCTACAAGCTGGTAGAGGGGAATCCCCAGGGGATAGTCGACGTGCTGCTGGCACCCATCGATGGCCTCTACAACCATGACACCTATCAGGCAGGCGCTATCGACGTCTCCCTGTTTATCCTGATCATCGGTGGTTTTCTTGGCATTGTGACCAAGACTGGCGCCATCGATGCCGGTATTGAACGCGTGACCGACCGCCTGCGCGGCCGTGAAGAGTGGATGATCCCGATCCTGATGGCGTTGTTTGCCGCCGGGGGCACCATCTACGGGATGGCGGAAGAGTCGCTGCCTTTCTATACCCTGCTGGTTCCCGTGATGATGGCCGCTCGCTTCGACCCCGTGGTCGCCGCCGCGACCGTGTTGCTGGGCGCTGGTATCGGTACCCTGGGCTCGACCATCAACCCGTTTGCGACCGTGATCGCCGCCAACGCCGCCGGCATCTCCTTCACCGACGGTATCTGGCTGCGCGTCGCCATGCTGATTGCAGGCTGGCTGCTGTGCGTGGCCTACGTCATGCGTTATGCCAAGATGGTGCGCAACGACCCCAGCAAATCCCTGGTGGCTGACAAGTGGGAAGAGAACCGTGCCCATTTCCTCGGCAACAAGAGCGACCAGATGCTGGAGTTCACCCTGACCCGTAAAATCGTGTTGGGTATCTTCGTCGCCGCCTTCGCCGTGATGATCTACGGGGTGGCCGTGCTCGGCTGGTGGATGGCGCAGATCTCCGGCGTCTTCCTGGCCGCTGCCATCATAGTCGGCGTCATCTCCCGCATGAGCGAAGAGGAGTTGACCTCCAACTTCATCGATGGTGCCCGTGACCTGCTCGGTGTGGCCCTCATCATAGGTATCGCCCGCGGTATAGTAGTGGTAATGGACAACGGCATGATCACTCACACCATTTTGCACAGCGCAGAAGGGATCGTGACCGGCCTCTCCACCGTGGTGTTCATCAACGTGATGTTCGTGCTGGAGCTGGTGCTCTCCTTCCTGGTGCCGTCCTCCTCCGGTCTGGCCGTGCTGACCATGCCGATCATGGCGCCGCTGGCCGACTTCGCCAACGTGGGTCGCGAGCTGGTGGTGACCGCTTACCAGTCCGCCTCCGGTCTGGTGAACCTGGTGACACCGACCTCCGCCGTGGTCATGGGTGGCCTGGCGATTGCCAAGGTGCCTTATGTACGCTGGCTGAAGTGGGTCGCGCCGCTGCTCGGCATTTTGACAGTGCTGATCGTGGTCTGTCTGAGCCTGGGTGCAGTGCTGGCATAACAGGTGTAAAGACGACATGAAACGGGAGCCAGTGGCTCCCGTTTTTTATGGCGAGGCGCGGCGCCTTGCACCGCGGGATCTCCCTTGTTCAACCGGGAGGAAACTCCACAGGGCAAAGGGGGCAGGCAACAGGGAGCAGGAAGGCAGAGCGTGAGGCAACAAAAAGGCGACCCTGGGGTCGCCTTGTGCATTCAGGAAAGGAGCGTCAACGCGCCTGTTCCAGGGTACGCACCACGGCCGCGTGGGTCAGGCGGGTGCGGCTGATGTGGCGCGGCGCGACCAGCACCACGTCGTTGCCGGCGACGGCGCCCATGATCTCGGGATTGGCGTTGCGATCCAGCAGGCGGGCCACCACGGTGGCGGCGCCCGGGGTGGTGTGGATCAACACCATCTGCTGGTTGTGCACCACCTCGCGCACCATGTCGTGGATGGAGCGGGTACTGCCTGCGGGCTCCAGCTGCTCATCCACCAGGGTGTAGACCTTCTTGCCGTTGGCATTCTGGGCCTTGGCCACGCCGAGGCGGCGCAACAGACGGGAGATGGTGGACTGGCTGATGTCGGCAAAGCCGCGCTCCGCCAGCTCGCGGCGGATCTCCTCCTGGGTGCTGTAGCAGTGCTGGCCGATGATCTGGCGACAGGCATCCAGCTGGGCCAGATCGGGCTCTTGTTCAACGGGACGACTGAGGGTTTTGACCACGGCGATTTCCTTTGACTGTGACCGAAGGCTATCGCTCGAAATCTGCCATCAATGCCTTTTAATAGCTAAAAGTTCTGATGGAAAGGAGTGAGGCAGGGAATGAGCGATGTTTAGCCTTTATAGGATGGCAAATTATAGCTAAACGGAAAATCTGTGATGTGACAGGGGTCAAAAATGGGCCCCACAGGGCCCATTCAGATATCAGTAACGTTCGCTGACGATGTCCTGGGTGAAGGACTTCTCGCAGTATTTGCACTTCATACGCACTACGCCTTTCACCTCCCGCACCCGGAAGTAGCTGTCTACCGGCTCGTTGTGGGAGATGCAGTTGGAGTTGGGGCAGTGGAACACGCCCGTGATGAACTCCGGCAGTTCCAGCTGGTGCTTCTTCACCACGGCGAAGTCTTCGATGATGTTGACGGTCGCCTTGGGGGCGAACAGGGCCAGCTGGTTGGCCTGCTCCGCGGTCAGGCGGGTGTTCTCTATCTTGATGAGATCCTTCTTGCCCAGCGCGCCGGATTTCAGGTTGAAACCGACGGTGATTCGCTCCTGGGTCTCGATCAGCTGGAACAGCTTGAGGATCTTGATGCCCTGGCCGGCGGGGACGTGGTCGATGACGGAGCCGTGACGGATGGCTTCGACTTGCAGTTGATTCTTCTCGGACATGATATTCCCCTTTTCCCTTAGACGGTTTCGTTCAGTACCAGAGCCAGCAGTGCCTGGCGCGCGTAGACCCCGTTTTCCGCCTGCTGGAAGTAGTAGGCGTGGGGAGTCTTGTCGACCGCTACATCGATCTCGTCGACGCGGGGCAGGGGGTGCAGGATCTTCATGGTGGGCTTGGCCCCTTCCAGGGTGGCCAGCTCCAGCACGAACTTGGCGGCCATGTGCTTGTACTCAGTCTCGTCGAAGCGCTCTTTCTGGACCCGGGTCATGTAGAGGATGTCGAGTTCAGGCATCACCTCTTCCATGGTCTCGTGCACGCTGAACCGTATGCCCTTCTCTTCCAGCTCTTCGCAGATATAGTCCGGCATCGCCAGTGCTTCCGGGGAGATGAAGAAGAAGCGGCAGTTGAACAGGCTCAGGGCTTGGGCCAGAGAGTGGACGGTGCGGCCGTACTTGAGGTCGCCGACGAAGGCGACGTTGAGGCCATCGAGCTTGCCTTGCGTCTCATGGATGGAGAAGAGGTCGAGCAGGGTCTGGGTCGGATGCTGGTTGGAACCGTCACCGCCGTTGATGACAGGCACCCGGGAGAATTCGGAGGCGAGGCGGGCGGCGCCCTCTTTCGGGTGACGCATCACCACGGCATCCGAGTAGGAGCCGATGATCTTGATGGAGTCGGCCAGGGTCTCGCCCTTCTTGGCGCTGGTGTTGCCACCGTCGGCGAAGCCGATGATGTTGCCACCCAGGCGCTGAACCGCGGTCTCGAACGAGAGGCGGGTGCGGGTGGACGCTTCGAAGAAGCAGCTGGCAACCAGCTTGTCTTTCAACAGGCGGGTGTCGGGCTCGGCCTTCAACCGCTGTGCGGTTGCGACCACCAGTTCCATGTCGGGCCGGGTCAGGTCCGAAATGGAGATGACATGTTTCTTATAAAGTGGATTGGTCATCGTCTGCATTCCCTTTGACATCAATGAAGGTTTTTCGGGCACAAAAAAAAGCCCCTGAAACAGGGGCTTTTTTTAAAAATAACTGGGGATCTGTGGGTCGGGAACCGGAAACAACGGGGCCGCTCTGGTGCGCTCCACCCGTCTGCAAGGCTGTTTTATAAATCAAAAACTGCATCGTCTCGTCTCGACCTTTTTCAAAACCGGACAGATTATAGAGTCGCATTTTGAATTGTCAAAAATTTATTTCAAAGGCAAGATTTGCGCAGGAAAACGTTTAAGTGTCGTGAACGGGTCGGCAAACCCACACGCTGTGTTCCGCTTGCAGGGGCAGGGTATCTTCGGCCATGCAGCGCAGATAGGCGAGTCTGTGGTGTCCTTCCAGCAGGCAATAGGGTTGCGGCAGCGGCTGTCCGTCCGGGTAGCGGCTATCCGGCGCGGGGGCCAGCACTATGATGGGTTCGGACCAGGTGCCCTGGGTCAGCATGTATTCGCCGAGCCAGGATCGACGCACGTAACGATTGTGGCGCAGCATCTCGCCCCAGCGGTCGATCACCTCCATGTGGCGGGAGCCGGTCTGCTCAATGATCCTGGCGGTGGGCCAAGCCTCGCACTCGAACTGGTGACGGGCCAGGTCGAGAAAGCTCCAGTTGGACTCAAAACCGCGCCAATGGCGATAAATCCATTGGGAAAGCACGCTATGGGGAATGAAGGGCACCCGCGGGGCGACCCGGTCGAGATAGTCGGGCAGGGACTCCGTCTTGCGTTCATCCCTGAAGTTGAGCGGTGCCAGTTGCTGGAGCAAGCGGTAATTGAGCATGAGTAGCCTCCCGGATCCAGACTTAACCCTACCCCCATTTATGTGGCTTTCCTACCCTGACAAGGCTGTAAATACAGCAAGTTACCCCGTCAGGTTGCGCAAATTATCGAGAGTTGCTCGTCATTTGTGCAATCAAATCGAAAGTGAGAAAAAAGCCTTTACCTTTGAACCCGGCTTTGTATAATTCGCCTCGTTTGTTGCAGGGGCGTAGTTCCAATTGGTAGAACAGCGGTCTCCAAAACCGATGGTTGCGGGTTCGAGTCCTGCCGCCCCTGCCATTTTCAGAAAAGCCAGCTCATTGAGCTGGCTTTTCGCATTTCTGCGTTCCCGCTTTTTCCTCCTGTCACGCCTGCTCCGACAGTTGCCGTTTTTCGTCGGCGTCAGCCCATTCCCGGCTCCTCTTTCTCTTCGGATCCCGCACTGCCCCTGACCGCTAGTCGCTATTGCGCCAATTCGCCCTGTCGTTTCTGGCAATCGTGCTTCACGGGCCCGTGTGCTACACCACATGGGCGGTGTCATTGCGTGCTGATGGCAAGCCGATAGCCAATGCTCAAGCCGTGGATTGTGGGCGTGAACATCACTTGAGGAGATAGACTCATGAACAAGGCAGTTGAAACCCGACTGAACAAGTCTCGCCCCGGCGGCTGGGTGCCACAGGATAGTGCCCATATCGAGCGCTGGATCCGGCGGATCAAGTACTACGTGACCCAGCAGCCGCGTGCGCTGGTGCCTCCCATCGCCGAGCTGCGGGATCTGGTCAACGCCGATCCTTCGCTGCATGCCCAGGCCGAGGCCATGTTCAAGGAGGCCTGGCGCCACAAGCACCTGACCCCGCTCGGTCAAGTCGAGGTGCGATCCTTCGAGGAGTTTCTGGGGCTGCTCAACGGCATCATGACCACGGCCCCCGAGGCGTATCAGGATATCCCGACGGATGAGCCGTCCGGCCTCATAGGCTTTCCTATCAATGCCCTGCTCGACTGGCCCATGGCGACCCAGTCCGGTTATCACTTCTTCGCCAACGTCCTGATCAACCAGCAGTTCAAGAAGATCCTCGATTACTGGGCGCAGTTTCTGCAAAGCCCGGCTTCGCGCTACGTGTTGAACGAGCCGGTCAGCCGGCTGGATCAGGAGACACTGGTGGTGCCCTGGCTCGGCAAGCTGGCCAAGAGCGAGATGGTCAAGGTGGCGACCGGCGCCCTGGGTGAGGGGCCCAACCCCACGCCAGCCAGCTTCGAGACCATCTTCCAGTGCGATCCGGCGGCCGAGTATGATGGCTTCGGCAGCTGGGATGGGTTCTTCACCCGCACCTTCCGCCCGGGGGTGCGGCCTGTCTCGGCGCCGGAGGATGACAACATCATCGTCAACGCCTGCGAGTCGGCACCGTTGCAGGTGAAAAAAGAGGTGAGCCGCAGCGATCAGTTCTGGCTCAAGGGTCAGCCCTATTCACTGGACAACATGCTCGATTTCGACGATCTGGCGCCTCGTTTCGAAGGTGGCACTGTGTATCAGGCCTTCCTCAGCGCTCTCAGCTATCACCGCTGGCACAGCCCGGTGAGCGGCACCATTCGCAAGGTGCGCGTGGTCAACGGCACCTACTATCTAGAGAACCAGTTCGAGGGATTTGGCGACCCGCAGGGGGCGGATCCCAGCGCCCCCAACAACTCGCAACCCTTCCTCACCTCGGTGGCGACCCGGGCGCTGATCTTCATCGAAGCCGACAATCCCAAAATCGGGCTGATGTGCGTGGTGCCTGTGGGCATGGCCGAGGTGTCGAGCTGCGACATCACGGTACGGGCGGGGGACAGAGTGAAGAAGGGGGATCAGCTCGGCATGTTCCACTTCGGCGGCTCGACCCACTGCCTGCTGTTCCGCCCAGGGGTCAAGCTGGAGTTCGAGTTTTACGGCCAGACCCCGAGCCTGGATGCCGGCAACATGCGGCTCAATACCACCATAGCACGGGTGAAATAAGGATCATTTAATGGAAACAGGCCGCCTGCGGGGGCCTGTTTGTTATCGTAAGGTCAGGCCCGCGTCTTTGCCAACAGGTCCATATAAGCACCTTCGATCAACTGGGAGGGCTCCACACCAAGGTGCGCCATAATGTCATGAGCCTCCTGTATCCCCGCATCGAGCAGTTCGTTATCCTCCAACACTACCTCCAGCTCGAGAAAGTGACCGAGCCCCTCGACCAGATCGAGATGGACCCGTGTTCTGCCGACTAGAAACAGGGTGCGCGTCTTGCGCACCCTACCTATCTGGCCACAGGCCAGGCTGAGGGTCTCCCGCAGGCTGGCCGGCTCGTTCGTCGGAGTGACGTGATAGAAGCTCTCCTTGGGGCCTTGCCGATCGGCACGGCGGTAGAAGATGAGCTGGCCGGAAGAGGGCGACAGGGGGCGCAGTTTGAGGCGGCCTGACTCGCAGCGAAAGAAAGTATCATCCTGTGCTATCTCTACGGGACCCTGACTGGCGATGGCGGCCACCTTGGGGAAGAGTGTGTCGACCCGTGCGATCCTGGCTTTGATCTCGATATTTCGGGGCATGGTATGAGGGTCTCCTTAAGTACGATGGGTGTACCAACCTACTACAGATTGAGCTCGCCAGCGCCACCAAGATACGGCTCAATACCGCTATAGCCCGGGTGCGCTAGCTCGTTTTTCGGCGGGTTGAATGCACGCTGGCCACCTCCTTGGAGGCGGCCTTTTTTACAGCGGTGGAGGGGGCATCAGTCGGGGTTTTGGGGGGATTTTCCCATGCTGGATGGCAAGGGGCATTGCCAGGGTTTACTTACTGATTCATTTAAAATCAACGGATTGAAATTCATGGATCGGGATTTTCTGTCGATATAGTCCACACAGGGCGTGCAGCTTTGTTTGACGCCATTGAGACAGCCATAAGGATATCCCATGAATCTCTCCCTTCGCGGCAAGTTGTTGGCCACCAGTCTTGGCGTGGTCCTGATCACGGTCTGCCTGCTGGGCATAACCGCCTTCTATACCCTGAAAAACCAGACCCTGAGCGCTATCGACAGCGAGGCGCGCAACTACGCCAGCGCCTACGCGGAGGGGATAGGCAAATGGATGCAGGACAGGCGCGAGAGCCTGACCGCGCAGGTTGATGTGATCGCCAGCCACCCGACCGCCGAACTGGTGCCCCATCTGCAGCAGACCCTGCGCTCCGGTGGCTTCGGGCTGGCCTACTACGGCTCGGAGGAGGGGGTGATGACCCGCAACGACCCCTCCCTCAACAAGGGCAATTATGACCCGCGCGAGCGGCCCTGGTATCAGGACGCGGTCAAGGCGGGCAAGCTCATCATCACCGAACCCTATGTCAGCGTGACCATGCAGCAATTGGTGGTGACCCTGGCCGAGCCCGTGATGCAGCAGGGCCGGCTGGTCGGAGTGGTCGGTGCCAACCTGGCGCTGGAACAGCTCATCAAGGATGTGCTGGCGATGCGGGTACAGGGGGATGGCTATGCCATGCTGCTGGACAAGAGCGGCCTCATCGTCGCCCACCCGGACAAGGCGCTGGCGCTCAAGAAGAGCCAGGATCTGGCGCCTGAGCTGGATGCCGGCCGACTGGTGAGCATGAGCCAGCAGGGCGGTCTGCAGCTGGTGCAGATCGGCGGACGGGATGCCCAGATGCTGGTGTTGCCCATACCCAACACCGACTGGCTGCTGGCCATGGTGATGCATGAGGATGTGCTGATGGCGCCGCTGCAGAGCCTGCTGTGGGAGCTGTCACTCATCAGTGCCGGCCTGATCCTGGTATTCGGTCTGGTGCTGACCAGCACCTTCAAGTTCCTGTTCCAGGATCTGGGGCGGGTGGCCGGGGCCTTGCACGACATCGCCCACGGCGAGGGGGATCTCACGGTCCACATCAATACCCGCAGCAAGGACGAAGTGGGCCAGCTGGCCGAGAGCTTCAACCAGTTCGTGGCGCGGCTGCACGGCATCGTCAGCCGCCTGCGTGACGTGACCCTGGAGCTGACGGCCCAGTCCCGTACCCAGGCAGCCGGAGCCCAGGCCCGCAGCCAACAGGTGCGCCAGCAGCAGGACGAGATCGTCATGGTGGCGACCGCGGTGACCGAGATGGCCTCCGCCACTCAGGAGATCGCCGGCAACGCCGAGTTTGCCGCTACCACCTCCGGCGATGCGGTCAAGCTGGCCGTCGCCGGTCAGTCCCAGGTCGGTCAGAGTCAGCGCAGCATTACCGGGCTGGCGGACGAGGTGGCCGATGCAAGCCAGATCATTGTGGAGCTGGATGCCCACGCCCAGAAGATCAGCGGCATTCTGGCTACCATCAGCGGCATCGCCGAGCAGACCAATCTGCTGGCGCTCAACGCCGCCATCGAGGCGGCCCGGGCCGGTGAGCAGGGGCGCGGCTTTGCCGTGGTGGCGGACGAGGTGCGGGTGCTGTCGCGCCGTACCCACGACTCCACCGACGAGATCCAGCAGATGATAGAGACGCTGCAGCAGACCACTCGTCGCGCTGTGGGGGGCATGGAGACCAGCCGTCAGCTGGCGGGCACCAGCGTGGAGGATGCGGAAGCCGCCAACCTGAGCCTTGGCCGGATCAATCAGGCCATAGGTTCCATCAGCGATATGGCGACCCAGATAGCGGCGGCGGCGGAGGAGCAGACCTCGGTCACCAGCGAGATCAGCCGCAACACCGAGAACATACGCCACGTCTCCCAGGAGCTGGCCGAGCAGGCCAATCAGGAGGCCGCCCAGGCCGCCGAGCTCAAGGCGCTGACCGAGCGGCTGGAGCAGGAGATAGGTCGCTTCCGGCTCTGATCATCCCCATTCCACCAACAAAAGGGCAGCCCGCAGGCTGCCCTTTGCTATTTCTGGCGCTTATCCCGGCTGCTTGACCCAAATCAGCTGGTCGGTGGCAAAGCCCAGCCCTCTGGCCTTGGCGATCAGCGCATCCACCTTGGCTTTTGGCGGATTGGGGGAGCGTGAGAGGATCCAGAGGTAGTCGTAGTTGTAGCTGGTCACCAGCGAGAGCTGGTAGTCGGGGTCCAGATCGATGACGTTGTAGCCGCCGTAGAAGGGGCCGAAAAAGCTCACCTTGAGGCGCGCCTCGGTAGGCTTGCCGACGAAATAGGCCTTGCCCTCGGCCTCGCGCCAGCTGCCATCGCTCTGTTTGCCGCGATTGATCACCCTGACGCCGCCATCGTCACGCAGGCTGTAGCTGGCGCTCACCTGTTCCAGCCCCCGCTCGAAGCTGTGGTCGAGGCGGGCTATTTCGTACCAGGTGCCGAGGTAGCGATCGAGCTGGAAGCCGGTGACGGGGCGTATGCCCTCGGCCACACCGGTACAGGCCGTCAGCAGCAGGGCGGTGAGCAGGCAAAGCAGTGAACGCATAAGTAAATCCCTCTTTGGTTATCCTTCGATGATGCGCAGCTGGCCATCCCGGAAGCGGGAGGTCTGATCCGTCGGCGTGCTGCCGAAGAAGCGCTTGTACTCCCGGCTGAACTGGGAGTTGCTCTCGTAACCGACCCTGGCCGCCGCGGCGCCGGCCTTGATGCCGTCGTGCATCATCATGATGCGCGCCTTGTGCAGGCGAAACGACTTGATGTACTGCAGCGGCGTGGTGGCCGTGACCGCCTTGAAGTGGTGGTGGAAGGCGGAGACGCTCATGTTCACCTCCCGCGCCAGCTCCTCCATGGTGAGGTTGTCGGCGAAGCGCGACTCTATCATACGCAGCACCCGGGCGATCTGGCCCACATGGTTGTGACGGTTGGCCAGCACCTGCAGCGCCGGGCCGCCACCCTCGTGCAGGGCATAGAACAGCATCTCCCGCACCGTTTGCGGTCCCAGCACCCGGGCGTGATGGGGCTTGTCCATCAGGTCGATCAACCGCTCGGCGGCGCAGAACATGGCTTCCGACAGGGGCACTGAGTGCACGCCGCTCTTCTGCGGGGCCGGGGCCGGCAGGGCGTCGCCCAGCTCCAGCAAGAGTGCCTGCAGGGTGACCAGGTCGATCTCGAGGGAGAAGCCGATGAGGGGCTGCTCGGGGGAGGCGAAACACTCGCACTCGCACGGCAGTGGCAGCGTCATCAGCAGGTAGTGGTTGGGATCGTAGCGAAACACCTGATCCGCCAGATAGCCCACCTTGTGCCCCTGCAATATCACTATCATCCGTGGCTGGTAGAGCACAGGGGTGCGACCGTGGTACTCGGTGGTGTAGATGAGATTCACCTGCTCCACCGGAGAGGGGGTGATGCCGGGGGCTGTGACGTGACGAGTCAGCTTGGCGGCGAGGTCGGCGTAGCGGCTCTGCATTGTCTCTCTTTTGTTCTGGTCATGGTCTATTTGTAGAAATAGGCAAGAATAAAGCAGGATGTTGCCTTGATGGTAGAGGCTGTCTGGAGAAAAATGCAATCACATTTTGCGGCCAGACCGCTCGAAACATAAAAAGGCAATGTCGATGAACAATTTTACCCTGCATACCCCGACCAAGATCCTGTTCGGCAAGGGCCAGGTTGCCCAGCTGCGTGAACAGCTCCATCCCGACGCCCGCATCCTGATCACCTATGGCGGTGGCAGCGTGGTGCGCAGCGGCCTGTTGGCGCAGATCCGCAGCGAGCTGGCTGGCATGACACTGTTCGAGTTCGGCGGCATCGAGCCCAACCCTGCTTACGAAACCCTGATGGGCGCCGTTGAGCTGGCCCGTGCCGAGCGGGTCGACTTCCTGTTGGCCGTTGGCGGCGGCTCCGTGCTCGATGGCACCAAGTTTATCGCCGCTGCCGCGCACTACGATCTGGCCAAAGAGCCCTGGCACATACTCGAGACCGTCGGCAACGAGGTGCGCTCCGCCATTCCGCTCGGCGCCGTGCTGACCCTGCCGGCCACAGGCTCAGAGATGAACATGGGAGCCGTGGTGACCCGTCGCAGCACGGGTGACAAGGTGCACTTCTTCTCGCCCTTCGTGATGCCGCGCTTCGCCGTGCTGGATCCCGTGCTCACCTACACGCTGCCGGCCCGCCAGGTGGCGAATGGCGTGGTGGATGCCTTCATCCACATTCTGGAGCAGTACCTCACCTATCCGGTCAATGCCAAGGTGCAGGATCGCTTCGCCGAAGGCCTGCTGCTGACCCTGATCGAGGAGGGCCCCAAGGCGCTGCTGGAGCCGGAAAACTACGAGGTGCGTGCCAACATCATGTGGAGCGCCACCATGGCCCTCAACGGTTTAATCGGGGCCGGTGTGCCGCAGGATTGGGCGACCCACATGCTGGGTCACGAGCTGACCGCCCTGCATGGCCTCGACCACGCCCAGACACTGGCGGCGGTGCTGCCCGCTCTGTTGCAGGCCAAGCGCAAACAGAAGCATGCCAAGCTGCTGCAATATGCAGAGCGGGTGTGGGGTCTGCACAGTGGCAGCGAGGCGGAGCGCATTGATGACGCCATTGCGGCTACCCGCGACTTCTTCGAGCGGATGGGGGTCAAGACCCGACTGCGCGACTATGGCCTGAGCGATCTGGGTATCGATACCCTTATCGGCAAGCTGGCGGAGCACGGCATGACCCGTCTGGGTGAGCACGGCGATATCGATTTGGTGCAGAGCCAGCATATTTATGAAGCGGCCTGGTAAGGGACGCCAATCGGCGCCACGATTGAATTATCGGGGCCGTCTCCCGCCATCTGGCGGCTGGACGGCCCCGCTTTTGTTGGGAAAATGTTACTTTTCGGCGTTTCAATACGAGAAGTGAGACGAAAGCGGATTTCGTAAGAACAAAAAACGCTAAGATAGAGGGCCGGTAAAACATTTTTTTTGACTGGTTGGATCACTTTTTTCAGCCGTTTTTACTGGTATAAGCCTCTAATTTGGTTTGTTTTTTTTAATCGTAGCCAAGGATGGGCTGAATTCTGTACGCGCCCCGCCGGGACTGCGGTTGTAATAAAACTCCAAAATTTGATACTAATCACCTTCGCGCCTGAAAAGCGGGGGCCTGGCCATGACAGGAGGTTGAGGTAAAGCCTACTGATTTTCATAACAAAGGGCCCGTGACCTGCACTTTGGTCATGTCTTGTTTCGCCAGAAATGCGACACTGGGCAGCGATTGTTTATTAACCATCAGGGAATAGTCATGCAGATTGGAATACCGAGAGAGAGTCTCGCCGGTGAGACCCGGGTCGCAGCGACCCCGGCCACCGTTGAGCAGCTGAAAAAGCTCGGCTTCGAGGTCGCCATCGAGGCCGGTGCCGGCCAGCTGGCCAGCTTCGATGATGCCGCCTTCGAGGCTGCCGGTGCCAGCGTGGTACCGAGCGTCTGGCAAGCCGACCTTATCTTCAAGGTCAATGCGCCGACCGATGCCGAGATCGCACAAATTAAAGATGGTGCCACTCTGGTGAGCTTCATCTGGCCTGCCCAGAACCCTGAGCTGGTCAAGAAGCTGTCCGAGCGCAACATCAATGTGATGGCAATGGACATGGTGCCGCGGATCTCCCGTGCCCAGTCCCTCGACGCCCTCTCCTCCATGGCCAACATCGGCGGTTATCGCGCCGTGGTCGAAGCCGCGCACCAGTTCGGTCGCTTCTTCACCGGTCAGATCACCGCCGCCGGCAAGGTTCCACCTGCCAAGGTTCTGGTGATCGGTGCCGGCGTGGCCGGCCTGGCTGCCATCGGTACTGCCGGTTCCCTCGGCGCCATCGTGCGGGCGTTCGATACCCGTCTGGAAGTAGCCGAGCAGATCGAGTCCATGGGGGGGGAATTCCTCAAGCTGGACTTCGGTAGCGAAGATGGCGCTTCCAGTGATGGTTATGCCAAGGTCATGTCCGATGAGTTCATTGCGGCCGAGATGGCGCTGTTTGCCCAGCAGGCCAAGGAAGTGGACATCATCATCACTACCGCCCTGATCCCGGGTCGTCCTGCTCCCAAGCTGATCACCAAAGAGATGGTGGACAGCATGAAGCCGGGTTCCGTGATCGTGGATCTGGCGGCGGCCACCGGCGGCAACTGTGAATACACCAAGCCGACCGAGTTGTTCGTGACTCCCAACGGCGTCAAGGTGATCGGTTACACCGATCTGCCGGGTCGTCTGCCTGCCCAATCCTCCCAGCTCTACGGTACCAACCTGGTCAACCTGATGAAGCTGATGTGCAAGGAGAAGGACGGCAACGTCGCCATCAACTTCGAAGACGTGGTGCAGCGCAACATGACGGTGATCCAGGCCGGTGAAGTCACCTTCCCGCCGCCCGCTATCGCCGTCTCAGCCGCGCCGCAGAAGCCCGCAGCAGCCCCAATCAAGAAGGCCGAGGCGAAGCAGCCGTCCAACAAGAAGTTCGTGTTTGGTGCCCTCGGCATCGCCGCCTTCGGTTGGGTCGCGGCCGTGGCGCCTGCCGCCTTCCTCTCTCACTTCACCGTATTCATCCTGGCCTGCGTGGTCGGTTACTACGTGGTGTGGAACGTCTCTCACGCCCTGCATACGCCGCTGATGTCGGTCACCAATGCCATCTCCGGCATTATCGTGGTCGGTGCCCTGCTGCAAATCGGGCAAGGGTCGACTTTGGTCACCGCATTGGCCTTTATTGCCGTGCTGATTGCCAGTATCAACATCTTCGGTGGCTTCACAGTCACTCAGCGCATGCTGAAGATGTTCCGTAAGGATTAAGGGGGTTTAACGTGTCTCAAGGACTGGTAACAGCATCCTATATCGTTGCCGCCGTGCTCTTCATCCTCAGTCTCGCGGGACTGTCGAAGCAAGAAACGGCCAAGCATGGCAACTTGTTCGGTATCGCGGGTATGGCCATCGCCCTGCTCGCCACCGTCTTCAACCCGGAAACCAGTGGCGTGCACTGGATCATCCTGGCCATGGTCATCGGTGGTTCCATCGGTGTGCGGCTGGCAC
The DNA here is from genome assembly GCF_054052465.1 of Aeromonas enterica. Classification (NCBI taxonomy): domain Bacteria; kingdom Pseudomonadati; phylum Pseudomonadota; class Gammaproteobacteria; order Aeromonadales; family Aeromonadaceae; genus Aeromonas; species Aeromonas enterica. The sequence continues at coordinate 165,002 of NZ_JBSTYL010000006.1, forward strand.
TCAAGGTCGAGATGACCGAGATGCCCGAGCTGGTCGCCGTGCTGCACAGCTTCGTGGGCATGGCGGCGGTGCTGGTGGGCTTCAACAGCTTCATCGATCTGCACCCGTCAGCTCCCGCCGAGGTGGTGGTTTCCGTCGGTTCCAATCTGGATGCGACTCTGGCTGCTGCCCGGGCGGCGTTCGAACAGGCGGCCAGTGTCGCTCAGGTCGAGTCCCTCTCCGGCGCCATGCTGAACATCCATCTGGTCGAGATTTTCCTGGGCGTCTTCATCGGTGCCGTGACCTTCACCGGTTCCGTGGTTGCCTTCGGCAAGCTGCGTGGTCTCATCTCTTCCAAGCCGCTGATGCTGCCGCATCGTCACAAGCTGAACCTGCTGGCCGTGGTGGCCTCGCTGGTACTGATGATCTCCTTCGTCAATGCCGGTGGCTCCACCTTCGCCCTGCTGGTGATGACCCTGATCGCGTTCGCCTTCGGCTGGCATCTGGTAGCCTCCATCGGTGGTGCCGACATGCCGGTCGTGGTCTCCATGCTGAACTCCTACTCCGGTTGGGCGGCGGCGGCGGCGGGCTTCATGCTCTCCAACGACCTGCTGATCGTGGTCGGGGCCCTGGTGGGTTCCTCCGGTGCGATTCTGTCTTACATCATGTGCAAGGCAATGAACCGCTCCTTCATCTCGGTGATCGCCGGTGGCTTCGGCTCCGACGGCGTGGCTTCCACGGCCGACCAGGAGATGGGCGAATACCGCGAGACCAACGCCGAGGAAGTGGCTGACCTGCTGAAGAACGCCAGCTCCGTCATCATCACCCCGGGCTACGGCATGGCAGTGGCGCAGGCCCAGTACCCGGTGGCTGAAATCACCCAGAAGCTGCGCGATCGCGGCGTCAAGGTGCGCTTCGGTATCCACCCGGTTGCCGGTCGTCTGCCTGGTCACATGAACGTGCTGCTGGCGGAAGCCAAGGTCCCTTACGATATCGTGCTGGAAATGGACGAGATCAACGAGGACTTCAACGATACCGATGTGGTATTGGTGATCGGTGCCAACGACACCGTCAACCCAGCCGCCATGGAAGATCCGGGCAGCCCCATCGCCGGCATGCCGGTGCTGGAAGTGTGGAAGGCGCAGAACGTCATCGGCTTCAAGCGTTCCATGAACACTGGCTATGCCGGTGTCCAGAATCCGCTGTTCTTCAAGGAGAACACCCAGATGCTGTTTGGCGATGCCAAGGCCAGCGTCGAAGCGATCCTGAAAGCGCTGTAAGCGTGGTTCAGGAAAGACAAAAGGGGGCTTCGGCCTCCTTTTTTATTACTTACTTTTTGGTATATCCTCAGCCCATGCATCGATGGAGAGAACGGCATGGTATGGCGTAAAGGATGGATCCTGCTCTGTCTCTGGTGGGGTTGGGCAGTACAGGCGCATGAAGAGCCGAGCCTGACCCTGTTGACCGAGCTGTGGCCGCCCTATGTGATGCGGCTAGATGATGGCAGCCTGGGTGGCGCCGATCTGGAGCTGGCTCGTACCGTGCTCAAGCGCATGGGCTACCGAACCATGGTCAAGATGCTGCCCTGGAAGCGGGTGCTGCAGGAGGCCAGGTTCCAGCGCGGCGATGCCATCGTCGACATCTTCTTCGAAGAGCGGCGACTGGAGTGGCTGCACTATCCGGATGAACCCCTCTCCCAGAGCGGCGAAGTGCTCTTCTTCCCCTTCAGCAAACCCATCGACTACCAGACCCTGGAGAGCCTCAAGGGGCTGCGCATCGGCATCCAGGCTGATTACGCCTATGGCGACCCCTTCCTGACCTCCTCCCTGTTCACCCGGGTACCCATGACCGGGGAGAGCAACATGATCAAGCAGTTGCACCTGATGATGGCCGGACGGCTCGATGCCGTGGTGATGAACCAGATGGTGGGCCGCTACCTGCTCAAGGGGCAGGGGCTGCAGGATCAGGTCGGTCACAGCGAAAAACTGGTGAGCGACAGCAACCGCAACTTTCTCGCTTTTACCCACAAACCCGGCAACGAGCGGCTGGCGTATCAATTCTCCCTCGCCCTCAAGGCCTTCAAACAGACCCCCGAGTATCAGGCCCTGCTGACCCGCTACGGACTTTGAACAGGGACGACCAGCTCCCGTTGTTGACTCCAATGACCCCCGTTCAGACCCTGCCGTTGTGCGCCCGTTCACAATCTGTGGCGCTTTGCCGCCAGTTGGGCATAATGCCTGCGAAAAAGCGATGAGACTCAACTTTATTTGAGTTGGCTTGCTTTATAGTTACCCCGAGTTGACTGGATGACCCCTATGATGCAGGCCACCCCATTACGCCAAACCAGTGCGCTGACCGATGAAGAGCGCCATCTGATCGCCAGCTTCGAACCCGCCGTGGAGGCGCTCTCCGCTCTGTTCGGCCCGGGTTGTGAAGTGGTGCTGCACGCCTTCGACAGCCTGCACGCCTCCGTCATCAAGATCGCCAACGGCCATATCACAGGCCGGGAGGAGGGGGCGCCCGTCACCGACTTCGCCCTCAACAAGCTGCAGAGTGCGGCAGGCAGTCAGTGGAGCAGTTACTTCTCTCGCACCCGTGAGGGGGCGCTGCTCAAGTCCTCCTCCATCACCATCAGCAACCGGGAGGGTAAACCCGTCGGCATGCTGTGCGTGAACTTCAGCCTGGATACGCCGCTCGGCGCTCTGCTCGATACTTTCTCGCTGCCCGCCGAGCCGGCGCCGCTCAACAACGAGACCTTCGCCAGCTCGGTGGACGATCTGGTGGCCCAGGTGATCGACAAAGTGGATCAGGATGCCAGCCTCGGCAGCAGCGTGCGCAACAAGGCGATCGTGCACCGTCTCTACGACATGGGCATCTTCGAGATCAAGGACGCGGCCCAGCTGGTGGCCGAGATGCTCGGCATCTCCCGCCATACCGTCTATCTGCATATCCGCAACCGCAAAGCGGATCTGACCGAACAATAAGAGCCGCCCCTGGGCGACATGAACATGAGAAACATCGCAATGAAAGCACAATGGACCGATTTTATTACCCTGCTCAAGCGTGAAGTGGTGCCGGCCCTGGGCTGCACCGAGCCCATGTCGGTGGCACTGGCGGCGGCCAACTGCCGCAGGCTGCTGGGGCGGGATCCGACCCGCGTCAGCGTCTGGGTCAGCGGCAACCTGTTCAAGAATGGCATGGGGGTCGGTGTCCCCGGCACCGGCATGATAGGGCTGCCGGTGGCGGCGGCCGTCGGTTTCACGGGGGGCAATCCGGATGCGGGGCTGGAGGTGCTCAATGCCCTGACCCCGGCCCAGGTGGAGGCCGCCAAGGCACTGCTGCCCATTATCAAGGTGGACGTGAAAGATGTGGCTGACGTGCTCTATGCCGAGGTGCTGGCCGAGGCAGAGGGCCACAGCGCCCGGGTGGTGATCTGTACCGACCACACCCGCATTGTCTTGATGGAGCTGGACGGCGAGGTGTTGATGGAGCAGGCCAGCGCCCCCGGCGTGCAGATCCAGCCCGCCAAATCCGGCAAGCCCGCCATGACGTTGCGCGAGATAGTGGCGTTTGCGCTGGAGGTGCCGCTGGCGGAGATCGACTTCATTCGCGCCGCCGCCACCATGAACCAGGCGCTGGCGGATGAAGGGCTGCAGGGCTATGGCCTGCAGATCGGCAAGATCCTGACCGAGCAGGTGGAGCGCAAGCTGCTCTCCGACGATCTGATGACGCTGGCCATGCGACTCTCCTCGGCCGCTTCCGATGCACGGATGGACGGCGCCATGCTGCCCGCCATGTCCAACTCGGGCTCCGGCAATCAGGGCATAGCCGCCACCATGCCGGTGGTCGCCGCAGCCCGCTTCCTCAAGGCAAGCGACGAGCAGCTGACCCGGGCGCTGGTGATGAGCCATCTGGTGGCCATCTACATCAAGACTCATCAGAACAAACTGTCGGCCCTCTGCGCCGCCAGCACGGCCGCCATGGGGTCGGGGGCCGCCATCACCTGGCTGCTGGGCGGCCAGTTCGAGCAAATTAGTCACTGCATCAACAACATGATCGGCGACGTTTCCGGTATCATTTGCGACGGCGCGGGTAGCGCCTGTTCCATGAAGGTCTCTACCTCCACCTCGGCGGCGGTCAAATCGTCGCTGATGGCCATCAACAACCTGCACGTGCCCCAGAGCGAAGGCATAGTCTCCGACGACGTGGACGAGACCATCGCCAACCTGGGCCGCCTCTCCAAACTGGGGATGCTGGATACCGATATCGAGATCATCAACATCATGCGGGCCAAGCAACAGGGCAAGGCCCAGTGATGCAAGGGGTGGCGCAAGCCACCCTCTGTTTTTCTGCCTGCTGACGCCACTCCGGCTACTGGGTGTCCGATGCGGTTGATATCAGGGTTGCGCCGGCCAGGCGCTGCCCGGTTTTGTGTCACCCCGGTTGCACCGGGGGGCAAGTCGCCACGATGCGGCACGTTTCAGGGAGGAGTGTGCGTACAGGACACTCGTCCGTATACCTCGGGCCCGCCCGACTATTTTGGGGAATATCGTCATGACTCTTAGCGTTATAGGTAATCTGGCCATCCTGGTCATGTTGCTGCTGTTTCTCTATCGGTTGCAGCAAACCCACGTCAGCTTCACCCGCCGGGTCTTCTCCGGGCTGGGGCTGGGCATCCTGTTCGGCGCCGCCTTGCAACTGCTGTATGGCGCTGGCTCCAGTGTGCTGGTGCAGACCGGTGACTATCTGGATATCGTCGGCAGCGGCTATGTGAAACTGCTGCAGATGATCATCACCCCGCTCATCATGGTTTCCATCATCGGCGCCATCCTCAAGCTCAACGGCGGTACCGCCCTTGGCAAGATCAGCGCCATGACCATTGGCGTGCTGATCTTCACCACCATGATCGCCGCCGGGGCGGGCATTTTGATGTCCAACCTGTTTGGCCTGACTGCCGAAGGGCTCACCGCCGGCGCCGCCGAGACCGCCAGGGGCACCGCGCTGCAGACCACCCTCGGCAGTGTCGAGAGCATGTCTTTTGCCAAGATGGTGCTGGAGTTCATCCCGGCCAACCCCTTCCTCGACATGACGGGTGCGCGCAAGACCTCCACCATCGCCGTGGTGATCTTCTCCATCTTCATCGGCCTGTCGGCTACCGGCATCGCCCGCAAGAAACCCGAGATCTTCGAGAGCTTCGGCCGCTTCATGCAGGTGGCGCACGTCATCGTGATGCGGATGGTGACTCTGGTGCTGCGCTTCACTCCCTATGGCGTGCTGGCGCTGATGACCAAGGTGGTGTCCGGTTCCAACTACGCCGACATCCTCAACCTGCTCAGCTTCGTCATGGCCTCTTACGGCGCCATCGCTATCATGTTTGTGGTGCACCTGCTGCTGGTGAGCCTGGTGGGCATCAACCCGGCCCGCTATCTGAAGAAGATCATGCCGGTGCTGGCGTTTGCCTTCACCTCCCGTACCAGTGCGGGTTCCATCCCGATGAACGTGCAGACCCAGACCAAGGCGCTCGGCATTCCGGAAGGGATTGCCAACTTCGCCGCCTCGTTCGGTTCGACCATCGGCCAGAACGGCTGCGCCGGCATCTATCCGGCCATGCTGGCGGTGATGATCGCGCCGACGGTTGGGGTCAACCCCATGGACCCGAGCTTCATCATGACCCTGATCGCCATCATCACCGTCAGCTCCTTCGGGGTGGCCGGTATTGGTGGCGGCGCCACCTTCGCCGCACTGATCGTGCTCTCCGCGCTGGACTTCCCGGTAGCGCTGGCGGGCCTGCTCATCTCCATCGAGCCGCTGATCGACATGGGCCGCACCGCGCTGAACGTTTCCGGCTCCATCACGGCCGGCACTGTTACCAGCCGCTTGCTGGGGGAGACCGACATGGCGGTGTTCAACAGCGAGCACGAGGTGTGTCTGGACGGCGAAGAGTCCACCATCTGATCCGCTTGCCAGGGGAGGGGCCAGCCCCTGCCCGTCTATCGACAGAAGGGAGGGCATGCCCTCCCTTCGCCATTGAAAGGAGAGAGTATGAGAATCCTGATCATAGGTGGCGAAGCCGCCGGCATGAGTGCGGCAGCCAAGGCGCGCCGGCTGGCCAAGGATGCCGACATTGTGGTGTACGAGGCCTCCGAGGTGATCTCCTTCGGTGCCTGCGGCCTGCCCTACTTCGTCGGCGATGAGTTTCAGGAGCCGGGCTACATGGCCGAGTTCACCCCCGAGCAGTTCGCCGCCAAGGGGATCGAGGTCAAGACCGGCCATCGGGTGCTGAGTCTGGATGCCGCCGCTCAAACGCTCAAAGTCGAGCACAACGGCGATACCTTCACCGATCACTACGATCGGCTGATGATAGCCACCGGTGCCCGTGAAGTGATGCCTCCCATCCCCGGTCTGCAGCAGCAGGGGGTGTTCGGCCTGCGGCGCATGGCCGACGGGCTGGCGCTGAAAGAGGCGGTGCAGGACAAGCGCAACACCCGCGCCCTGGTGATCGGCTCCGGCTTCATCGGGCTTGAGGTGGTCGAGGCCCTGGTGCATCAGGGTAAAGAGGTGCGGCTCATCGAGCTGGCGGAGCGGGTTATCCCGGAGGCGTTTGACAGCGAAATCACCCTGCATATCGAGACCGAACTGCGCGAGCAGGGGGTCTCCCTCCATCTTGGCGAGCGAGTTGAAGCGCTGCTGGGGGATGGCAGGGTGACCGGTGTGCGTACCAGCCATGGCGAGTACGAGGCCGATATAGTGGTGGTCTGCACCGGGGTCAAGCCCAACACCGAGTTCCTGGCCGACACCGGCATCAAACGGCTGGCCAATGGCGCCATCGAGGTGGACCGACAGGGCCGCAGCTCGCTGGCCAACGTCTGGTCTGCCGGCGACTGCGCCAGCGTCTGGCACAGCGTGAAGCAGCAGCAGGTCTATGTGCCGCTCGCTACCATTGCCAACAAGCTGGGGCGCATGGTGGGCGAGAACCTGGCCGGGGCTGAACAGGTGTTCCCGGGCACGTTAGGTTCTGCGGCGCTCAAGGTGCTGGGGCTGGAGGCGGGCCGCACCGGTCTCAGTGAGCAAGAAGCCAAGGCGATGGGTATCGATTACCGCACCGTCGTCATCAAGGACAAGTGCCACACCAACTACTGCCCAGGCCAGTCCGACATCCACGTCAAGCTGGTCTATGAGGCGGGCAGCAAGCGACTGCTGGGTGGCCAGATCCTGGGTCGCAAGGGGGCTGTCCACCGCATAGATGCGCTGGCGGTCGCCATCACCATGGGGGTGACTACCGAGCAGCTCGGCATGCTGGACTTTGCTTACGCCCCGCCCTTCTCCCGCACCTGGGATGTGCTCAACGTGGCGGGCAATGTGGCCAAATAGCTGACTGAAGATGGCGGCGCATACACGGCGCCGTCATGCCAGTTGCACTCTGCAGGTAAATTGCAGACATAAAAAAACCGATGCCTGGGCATCGGTTTTTTGTTGCGACCGGTTTGGCCATTGAACTCAGCTGCGGCCGAGACGGTTGTCCGGGTAGTTCTTGGCCAGCACTTCGCGGGCATGCTGGGCCAGGGCCGGCATCTTCAGTGTGTCGTAAGACTCGACCATGATCTCCAGCGCCTTCTCGGTTTCGGCCGTATCGGGATAGGTCTCGACAACCAGTTTGGCCCGGTTGGCGGCGGCGACCAGAGCATCACGCTTCACGTAGTACTCGGCAACGCTCAGGTCGTAGCGGGCAAGGCGGTTCTTCAGGCCGATCATGCGAGCACGGGCATCGGCGGCATAGACGCTGTTGGGATAATTCTGCAACAGCGTCTTGAAGTCCTGGAAGGCCTGACGGGCATAAGAGGGGTCTTTATCGTCCCGATTGATGCCCAGAAAGTCCTGGAAGAAGTTGTAATCGCCGGCCATGTTGGTCAGGCCGCGCATGTAGAACACATAATCGATATTTTTATGCGCCGGATTGAGGCGGATAAAACGGTCGATATTGGCGATCGCCTGGGCGGTATCGTCCTGTTTGTAGTAGGCGTAAATGAGATCGAGCTGAACCTGGTTGGAGTAGGCGCCGAAAGGATAGCGCGAGTCCAATGCTTCCAGTAACTCGATAGCATTCAGGTAGTTACCGGCATCCAGCTTGAGGCGTGCTTTCTGGTACAGGGTCTCCGGCGGTTCGTCGGGGACCTTGGGTTTGGTGCTGGAACAGCCCGTGATCAAGGTAGCAACCAAGGCGAGCGACATCAGCAGGTGAGACTTCTTTCCCATCAACAACATCCGGTCCATTTCCACGAAATTGGCAAAGTATCCGTTATGCTTGGCTAAAAGAAAAGCTAGAATACCCGGATTATTTCGAATTGATACCCCCCGCTCAAGAGACCATACATGAGCCAGCATATTGAACTGACAGGCGAATTTCAGGATCACCAATTCGGGCAGCGACTCGACCAGGCCCTGGCCGAATTGTTTCCAGACTACTCCCGAACACGCATCAAGGAGTGGATATTACAGGACAGAGTGACCCTGGATGGTCAGGTTGCGAACACCCCGCGCGAGAAGGTAATGGCCGGGCAACAGGTGCATGTAGATGTCGAGCTGGAAGATGACACCCGCTGGGATGCTCAGGACATAGCACTCAACATCGTCTACGAAGATGAACACATTCTGGTGATCGACAAGCCGGCCGGTCTGGTGGTTCACCCGGGTGCAGGCACGCCGGATGGCACCATACTCAACGCCCTGCTGCACCGCTATCCCGGCATTGCCGAGGTGCCCCGTGCCGGTATCGTGCACCGTCTGGACAAAGACACCACAGGTCTGATGGTGGTTGCCAAGACCATTCCGGCTCAGACCCATCTGGTGGAAGCGCTGCAGGCACGCCAGATCACCCGTGAGTACGAGGCCATCGCCATCGGTCACATGACCGCAGGCGGCACGGTTGATGCCCCCATCGGTCGTCATCCGACCCAGCGGACCCACATGGCTGTCATACCCAATGGCCGTCCCTCCGTGACCCACTACCGGGTTCATGAGAAGTTCCGTGGTCACACCCGTCTGCGTCTGCGTCTGGAAACCGGTCGTACCCACCAGATCCGTGTCCACATGGCTCACATCAAGCATCCGCTGGTGGGTGACCCGGCCTACGGTGGCCGTCTGCGCCTGCTGCGCAATGCGACCCCGGAGCTGACCCAGATGCTGCGCAGCTTCAATCGTCAGGCACTGCATGCGACCATGCTGCAATTGGCGCATCCCATCACGGGTGAAGTGATGCAGTGGCACTCCGAGACGCCGCAGGACATGGTGGATCTGATGGAAGTGCTGCGCGCTGATACCCTGGCCAATCCGGATGATTTAGTCTGGAATTGATGTACAAGGCGGGACTGCGACGGATCCTGCCGTAGCCCTGCCCTTGAACCAGGTCTGAAACGGGGCTCCTTGACTGGCAACAGCGAAGGAGCCCCGTTTTTATATGAATAATGAAAGGAGCCACAGATGAAATGGATCGAACCCGACTGGCCGGCACCGGCTCGCGTCAGGGCCCTGTCGACCACCCGGGATGGCGGTGAGAGTGAAGGGGTCTTCGCCGGTCTCAATCTGGGCGCCCATGTGGGGGACGCGCTGGTGTGGGTCGAGGCCAATCGTGCCCGCCTGCAGCAGGCGGCGAATATTCCCGGCCCCCTCAACTGGCTCAATCAGGTGCACGGTACCGTCGTTCATCCGGTCAGCAGCCATTATGAGCGGGCGCCGGATGCCGATGCCGCCTGCGCCCATGAGCTGGATCTGGCCTGCATCGTGATGACGGCCGACTGTCTGCCGGTGCTCTTCTGCGATCGAGCAGGTACCGTGGTTGCTGCCGCCCATGCTGGCTGGCGCGGGTTGCAGGGTGGCGTGTTGGAGGCGAGCATCGCGGCCATGGGTTGCGATCCTCGCTATCTTCTCGCCTGGCTTGGCCCGGCCATAGGCCCCACGGCATTTGAGGTGGGGGGCGAGGTGCGCGACGCCTTTATGGCGGAGCAGGCCGACGCCGTTGCTGCCTTTATGCCTTCCCCCAACGAGGGCAAGTGGCTGGCGGATATCTACCAGCTGGCCCGGCTGCGGCTGGCCCGCGCCGGCGTCACCGCCGTCTATGGCGGCGAATACTGCACCTTCAGCGACAGCGAGCGGTTCTACTCCTATCGCCGAGACGGCCAGACCGGCCGCATGGCGTCGCTGATCTGGCTGGCCGATTAGCCAGGGTATCGTGATGCAATCCCCGCCCTGTGCGCCAAAACAGAGTGGGGATCCTGCCTACTTGCATTTTTGCAGAAAAAATAACCAGACCCAGCCCTTGAAATAGCCCGTACGGGCCGCATCTTTCTTGTCAGAAAGTTATGTTGTTTGCCGCATGAGCGGCGTCTGTCTTGAAAGGGAGGAGTGCAATGCGCCTCGATCGCCTGACCAGCAAATTCCAGATTGCTATTTCCGATGCCCAGTCTTTGGCACTGGGTCGTGACCACCAATTTATTGAACCCGTCCACCTGATGACCGCCCTGGTCAATCAGGATGGTGGCTCCATTCGTCCACTGCTCACCCTGACCGGGATGGATATCAATGCCCTGCGCTCTCGCCTTGGCGAAGAGCTGGACCGGCTGCCCAAGGTGAGCGGCGTGGAGGGCGATGTGCAGCTCTCCAATGGCCTGGGCCGCCTGCTCAACGTCTGCGACAAGCTGGCCCAGCAACGCAAGGATCAGTTCATCTCGTCCGAGCTGTTCGTGCTGGCCGCCCTCGACGAGAAGGGCAACCTGGGTGAGCTGCTGCGTGCCCAGGGCCTGACCAAGGAAAAACTCGAAGCCGCCATCGACAAGGTTCGTGGCGGCCGCAAGGTAGAGGATGCTAACGCCGAGGAGAACCGCCAGGCGCTGGAGAAATACACCATCGATCTGACCGAGCGGGCCGAGATCGGCAAGCTGGATCCGGTGATCGGTCGCGATGAAGAGATCCGCCGCACCATCCAGGTGCTGCAACGTCGTACCAAGAACAACCCCGTGCTGATCGGGGCCCCCGGCGTCGGCAAGACCGCCATCGTCGAAGGGTTGGCTCAGCGCATCATCAACGGCGAAGTGCCGGAAGGGCTCAAGAACAAGCGGGTGCTCTCCCTGGATATGGGCGCCCTGGTGGCCGGTGCCAAGTACCGTGGCGAGTTTGAGGAGCGACTGAAAGCCGTACTCAACGATCTGGCCAAGGAGGAGGGCAACGTCATCCTCTTCATCGACGAGTTGCACACCATGGTTGGCGCCGGCAAGGGCGAAGGGGCCATGGATGCGGGCAACATGCTCAAACCCGCGCTGGCCCGCGGTGACCTGCACTGCGTCGGTGCCACCACGCTGGATGAGTATCGCCAGTACATCGAGAAGGATGCGGCCCTCGAGCGTCGTTTCCAGAAGGTGCTGGTGGAGGAGCCGAGCGTGGAAGACACCATCGCCATCCTGCGCGGCCTGAAGGAGCGTTATGAACTGCACCACCACGTGCAGATCACTGATCCGGCGATCGTGGCGGCGGCCCAGCTGTCGCACCGTTACATCGCCGACCGTCAGTTGCCGGACAAGGCCATCGACCTCATTGACGAGGCTGCCGCCAGCATACGGTTGCAGATCGACTCCAAACCCGAGTCCCTCGATCGGCTGGAGCGACGCATCATCCAGCTCAAGCTGGAGCAGCAGGCGCTGATGAAGGAGGATGATGACGCCAGCCGCAAGCGGTTGGATCTCATCAATCAGGAAATCGGCGAGAAGGATCGGGAATACAACGAGTTGGAAGAGGTGTGGAAAGCCGAGAAGGCTGCCCTCGCGGGTACCCAGCACATCAAGGCTGCGCTGGAGCAGGCCCGTCAGGATCTCGACGTGGCGCGTCGCGCCGGCGATCTCGGTCGCATGTCCGAGCTGCAATATGGCCGCATTCCCGAGTTGGAGAAACAGCTGGATCTCGCTACCCAGGCCGAGATGCAGGAGACCAGCCTGCTGCGCAACCGGGTCACGGACGTGGAGATAGCCGATGTGCTGGCCCGTGCAACCGGTATTCCGGTGGCCCGCATGCTGGAAGGGGAGCGTGACAAGCTGCTGCGGATGGAAGAGCAGTTGCACAGCCGGGTGATTGGTCAGGAGGAAGCGGTTGAAGCCGTCTCCAACGCCATTCGCCGCTCTCGTGCCGGGCTCTCGGATCCGAATCGCCCGATCGGCTCCTTCCTGTTCCTCGGTCCCACCGGGGTGGGCAAGACCGAGCTGTGCAAGGCGCTGGCGGAGTTCCTGTTCGATACCCAGGACGCCATGGTGCGGATCGACATGTCCGAGTTCATGGAAAAACACAGCGTGGCCCGTCTGGTGGGTGCACCTCCGGGCTACGTGGGCTATGAGGAGGGGGGGTATTTGACCGAGGCGGTACGCCGTCGCCCCTACTCGGTGATCCTGCTCGATGAAGTGGAGAAGGCGCACCCTGATGTGTTCAATATCCTGTTGCAGGTGCTGGACGATGGCCGCCTGACCGATGGTCAGGGCCGCACCGTCGATTTTCGCAACTCGGTGGTGATCATGACCTCCAACCTGGGGTCGGATCTGATCCAGGAGCACCACTCCGAGAAGGATTACGACGAGATGAAGGCCATGTTGATGGAGGTGCTGACCCGCAGTTTCCGGCCCGAGTTCATCAACCGGATCGACGATACTGTGGTGTTCCACCCGCTCGGCGAGGAACACATCAAGTCCATCGCCCGCATCCAGCTCAAGAGCCTGATGGGCCGCCTGGAGGATCAGGGTTACGAGGTGGAGGTCAGCGAGGCGCTGCTCGAGAAGCTGGTGCACGCCGGGTTCGATCCCGTCTACGGGGCACGGCCCCTCAAGCGGGCGATCCAGCACAAGGTGGAGAACCCGCTGGCGCAGGCGCTGCTCTCCGGCCGTATCGTTCCTGGCAAGAAATTGCTGCTGGGGGCCGACAGCAACGGCCTCACCATGACCCAGTAATGGGATTGTCGATGAAAAACGCAGGCCTCGTGCCTGCGTTTTGTTTTCAGGGGAAGCGAGATGCTGAAGTTTTCCGTGCTGGTGGATGATGACGTTCATCTGCCTGGCTGTCTGCCCGAGCGAGGGTTGGCGCTGCTGCTGGAGTGTGACGGCCTCAAGGTGCTGTTCGACAGTGGCCGTGGCCGGGCGCTGTGCCACAACGCCGCCGTGATGGGGATCGATCTCGCCTCCCTCTCCCACGTGGTGCTCTCTCACGGTCATTATGATCATGTGGGCGGTATTGGTTCGCTACCCCTCTACTCACCAGCTATTCCTCTGATAGCCTGCCCGGATGTCTTTCATGAGCGTGGCTATTTCCTGCCGCTGCCATTTCGTCGCTGCAACCTCTATCGACTCTCGGGTAATCTTGAGCCGGAGACGCTGGTGGCCAGAGGGCTGCAGCCCCGCTGCTCTGCCGAGCCGGTATGGCTGTCCGATCGGTTGGTTTTTCTGGGGAGTATCCTGCGGCGCGACAAGGCGGTGCCTTCCCTGCTTGGCTACATACTGCGTGGCGGGCGAATAGAGAAGGATGCCATATCGGATGATTCGGCGCTGGCCTACAAGAGCCCGCGTGGGCTCATCATCTTCATCGGCTGCGGCCACTCCGGGGTCGAGAACATAGTGCAACGGGCCAGGGAGGTGTGCGGTGATGAGCGCGTGCATGCCGTCATCGGTGGTCTGCACCTGAAGTTTTCCGGCCCGCAGCGGGCTGCGGCGCTGGGCATGTATCTGCAACAGGAGGGGGTGGAGAGCCTCTTCGCCTGCCATTGCACCGGCAAGCGAAAGGTGGTGCTGCCACGGCAGACCAACATAGGTGCAGGATTCACATATGTATTCCCGCCATAAAAAAGCGGCAATCCGAAGATTGCCGAGAGGAATGTAGTGACGCGACCAGACGTGGGTTGAGCGGGTCGCAGGGGCAAGCCCCGGTTTCGCAGAGGGTCAGGATGACTCTCTCCTTACAGCATGCCCGTGATGCGCTCTCTCATCCCGGGCGGCCACACACCTGTCAGGCCTGACCCGCGTGCCACTGCTCGCAGGCCAGACCCATTGAATTGCTTACAGCATGCCCGGTACGGCGGCCTTCATCTCTGAGGACCAGACGCCAACCTGTGCCTGCGGGTCGATATGCTCCTTTGCGGCGACATGAGATGACCAAGCGCTCATGTGTTTACAGCATGCCCGGTACGGCGGCCTTCATCTCAGAGGACCAGACGCCAACCTGTACCTGACCGATATGTTCCTTTTGCAACAACAACATGGCCAGGCGGGATTGGCCTATGCCGCCGCCTATGGTCTGCGGCATGCGCGCGGCCAGCAGATCCTGGTGCCAGTCGTATTGCAGGCGATCTTCATCGCCGGTGATGGCGAGCTGGCGGCGCAGGGCCTCGGCGTCCACCCGGATGCCCATGGAGGAGATCTCGAAACTGTCTTCCAGCACAGGGTTCCACACCATGATGTCACCGTTCAGGCCGGCCAGACCCAGCTCGCTGTGGCTGCTCCAGTCGTCATAGTCAGGGGCACGCACATCGTGGCGCTCGCCGTGGGAGAGGGCCCCGCCGATGCCGATGAGGAAGACGGCACCCAGCTCCTTGGCGATGGCGCGTTCGCGCCCCTTGGCGTCGAGATCCGGGTAACGGGTCAGCAGTGCTTCGCTGTGCAGGAACTGGATCTCGTTTGGCAGGAAAGGGGTCAGCGCGTGTTCGGCGCAGACCGCGCGCTCGGTGGCCTTAATGGCGGCCCAGATGCCGCGCACCGTCTCCTGCAGATAGGCCAGATCGCGGCGCTCGCTCGGCATCACCTTCTCCCAGTCCCATTGATCCACGTAGACGGAGTGGATGGGGGTGAGGCGGTCTTCATCCGGACGCAGCGCCTTCATGTGGGTGTATATCCCTTCACCCGGGCCGAAGCCGAAGCGACCCAGAGTCTGGCGCTTCCACTTGGCCAGTGAATGCACCACTTCGTAACTGTGCTCCGGCAGGGTTTTCACTTTGACCTGCACCGCATTCTCGTGGCCAGAGAGGTTGTCTTGAGTGCCATCACCGACCCGGCTCAGAATGGGAGCTTGCACCTCCATCAGGCCCAGTTGCTGGGCAAGTTGGCGGGAGAACATCTCTTTGACAAAGCTGATCTGTTGCTGGCTGCGAATGTAGTGCTGTTTCATGCTGAATTCCTGTTTCAAACCCCGTTGGATGTGGTGATTCTTCAACAGATTGCCTACTAAATTCAATATTCGATAATAGAAATAGGCTTTGTGTGTTTTTTTCTTCAAAATAAACCCGTTATTAATAAGGTATCGTTAACGGGAGTGCAAAAAAGTGTCGGAAAATTATCGGATCGATAATCTCGATCAGGCCATCCTCACCGCCCTGATGGACAATGCGCGGATCCCTTACGCCGAGTTGGCCAAACAGCTGGCGGTCAGCCCGGGCACCATTCATGTGCGGGTGGAGAAGATGAAGCAGGCGGGAATCATCGAGGGTACCCGTGTGCAGGTGAATGCGAAGAAGCTGGGCTATGACGTCTGCTGCTTCATCGGCATCAACCTCAAGAGCGCCAAGGATTACCCCTCGGCGCTGGCCAAGCTGCAGGCGCTGGACGAGGTAGTGGAAGCCTATTACACCACGGGCCACTACAGCATCTTCATGAAGGTGATGACCCGCTCCATCGACGAGTTGCAGACAGTGCTGATCCACAAGATCCAGACCATAGACGAGATCCAGTCCACTGAAACCCTGATTTCACTGCAAAACCCGATATTGCGAGACGTTAAGCCCTGAGGTCTGTTGCGTGGGGAGGGGGGCGCGAGATCCATTTCACATGCGAAACTCTGATTCCACTGCAGAATCCGATATTGAGAGACGTGAAGCCCTGATCGCCGGGATCAGGGTTCAATATACGGGATGCCGTACTTGTCGTAGATAGCCTTGAGTTGGCCATCCCGCTTCATGTGCAACAGCTCGGCATCGTAGGCCGCCATCAGAGCCGGGGTGCCGGCATTGGCCCTGGCCTTGGTCCAGACGGTGTAGTAGGGGCTGGCCTTGAGCGGTTTGGGCAGGTAGTCGAGCTTGCCCTCCAGTCCTTCCTCCTTGATCTGGGCGAAGGCGGTGACCAGCGGCATGGGCACCACATCGATACGTCCGGCGATCAGCTTGCGCAGTTGCAGCTGGTTGATCGGGATTTCCTGAAAGTGATAGGCCGGATCAGCCAGGGCCGCCGTCAGCTCAGGGGTGTAGGAAAAGTCTCTGGTGACGCCGATGCGCCAGGGTTTGAGATCGCTCAGGCTGTCGTAACGGATCTTCAGCATGTCGGCCTTGCGCACGAAGAAATGCCAGCTGTGACGAAGATGGGCCTGCTGCGGGTAGAGCAGATAGCGCTCCCGCTCCGGCTTGTAGGAGTGGGTCATCACCAGGTCGTACACGCCGGTTTCTGCATTGCGGGTGAGGCGGGCGCCCGAGTCGGTCAGCTCGATCCTGATGGGGATCTTGAGCTTGTCGAAGATGGCGGTGAGCACATCCACGTCCAGGCCATGGGGGATTCCCCCTGCATCAAGATACTTCAGCGGTGGCTCCAGCGTGCCTCCTACGACCAGTTCTTTGGCCTGGAGCCAGAAGGGAAGCAGCAGGCAGAGCAGAATGAATCTTCGCAAACCACATCTCCTGCACTGAATAGGGAACCGCCCACGGGCATAATTCAAGTATATTGGCCCGGATATTCAACAGAGACGACCCCGGATGGCAAATCCTGAAATCGAAAGTGAACTGGACGGTATCGACAGGTTATCCGTCTGCCTCTATCGCCTTGGCCTGAGTCTGGCAGCTTTATTGCTTCTATGTCGAGGGGCCAGCCTGCTGATTGGGCAGGATTTTTTACCGCCGGCAATCTGGCTGGTGGGCATGGTGGTGGCGAGCGGGGTGTGCGGGCTCTGTTTGCATATCTATGACAAGCGTATTCGCTTCATCTTGCAGGTGACGGCCTGGGGTGGCCTGATGCTGAGCGCCAGCGGGGCGCCGGACGTGCTGGTGCTGGGGGCTGCGCTGGCCACGCTTTCCGGTCTGGCGTTCAAGGAGCAGTTCTGTTTCGCCATTCCTGGCATCAAGGCGGTGCCCCTGTTGCTGCCGCTGTTATGGGGGCTGGAGTGGGCCCGGCTAGGCTGGGCCGCCGCACCGGTTGCCCTCGCGTGCGGCCTGCTGCTCTGCCTGCTCAGCCTGGCCAAGTGGCGGATGCCCCTGCACTTTGATATCGGTGACAAGGAGCGCTACCAGCGCTAGGTCTGCTGGCAGCCCTTCATCTGTCGGTTGAGAGCCTGCATCACCTGATGGCGGCTGATGATGCCGATCACCTTGTCCCCTTGCAGTACCGGATAGATCTTGGGCTTGGCCTCGCTCATCTGGCGCGCCAGGTCCAGAATGCTGTCGTCCGGGGCGACCGAGAGCGGCGTGTGGCTCATCAGATCTTCCACCCGGGTACGGGTGTCACAGTGATAGCTGCCGGTGAGCAGGCTGGGTATGCAATCCTGCTCGGAGAGAAAACCGATCAGCCGCTTCTGCTCGTCCAGCACCGGCAGGCCGCTCAGCCCTGAGTGGTGCAGTTTGTCCAGCGCCTCGGCCAAAGCGAGTTGCGGGGTGAGGGAGTGGGTCAGGCGGCTCATGTGATCGCGGATTTGCAGCATGTAAGTGGCTCCAAAGGGGGAAAGTGGTGTCACTATGTCCGCTGGACGGCGGACGGGGCCAATGGCTTGTGCCGTGGAGATTGATAGGCACGGCCCTGCCACGGGTCGGCAAGCAATGACAAAAGGAGAGGTTATGCGTGCATTGGTGACAGGGTGTGGCCGCCGGCTCGGCTTCTATCTGTGCGAGCAGCTGGTGGCTGCGGGCTGGCAGGTGACGGGCAGTTATCGCAGCGAGCGGCCCGAGCTGGCCAGACTGGCGGCGCTCGGGGTCGAGTTGGTGCAGGCGGATTTCGCTCGTGAAGAGGAGGTCGGCAGACTGATCGAGAAACTGGCCGCCCATCAGGATCTGGCGCTGGTGATCCACAACGCCTCGGCCTTCGAGCCCCAGGCGGCGGATCCGGCGGTGCAACTGGCCCAGTTCGAGCAGTTTTATCGCGTGCACATGGCGGCACCCTTCCAGCTCAACCGGGCGTTGGCACCCCAGCTGGCAGGTAATCCCAACGCCAGTATCATCCACATCACCGACATCTACATTCACGCCCCGGCCCCCCAGTTTGCCAGCTATGTGGCCACCAAGGCGGGGGCTCACTCCCTTGCCATGAGTTTTGCCCGTGAACTGGCACCCGCTATCCGGGTCAACACCATAGAGCCGGGCCCCATACTGTTTCTCGACGAGCATGACGACGCGTGGCGCCAGCAGGTGCTGGCGAAAACGCCACTGGCGAGGGAAGGGGGGCTGGAGCCTATCTGGCAGGCGGTGCAACTGCTGGTGAAGAACGACTACATGACCGGAGCCAGCATCCGGGTTGATGGCGGCCGCAGCCTGGCCGTCATCTAGGTCCTTAACGCAAGGTGGTGGTGGCCGCCGTCATGTCCCGGTGCAGGGCGATGGGGGCCAGCCCCACCTGCTGTTCCTCGATCACCTTGCCCGTCATCAGCCGGGTGTGCAGCGGCAGCGTCACCTTGTGGTCATGCACCTCCCCTTCTCCATAAAGTTCGGCCAGCAGTTCATTGAGATAGGCATCGACCGGGATGGCGGCGAAGTGATTCGTCGGACAGCTGGCCAGGATGTCGATGTCCAGCGGACGGTCGAGTACCTTGCAATGTGGATTGCTGCGATCCCGGCCGTGGGCCAGTTCCATATCGATGAAATATGCTTTGAGCTGCTGTGGCGCCAGCATGCTCTCGGCGACGAACAGGCAGTTGAGGAAATCGTGGCTGGAGTGTATCCCGACCGGCTTGGTCTGGATCACCGAGCTCAGCTGCAGGTGGCCGAAGTGGGAGAGCAACTCGCTAACTGCCTGGCTGACGTGATGATGGGGGTCAAGATTTGATCCAATGCTACACAGATAGAACATGTTCACCAGTCCTTGGATAGGGCTCATCTGAAATTGTATACACAGCTCACGGTTATCAGGGTAACTATGCATTAGCATCAACTAATCTGTTGTGATCAGACTCTATCATCTTGGCAAGAAAGGAGGTTTGCATGAGTGTGGAACTGAAGTGGGCACTGTTGACCGCATCCGGCGCGTTGGCGATGATCTTGATTATCTGTGTGGCATCCGTCGGTCTGGCGTGAACCTCATCCCTGATTTGCAGCATGAACCGGCCTCCTGGCCGGTTTTGTTTTTTTGGGGAGTGCAGATATGCTGACCCACCCGTGATGAATCGAGACAGCTCAAGATGACCAAGGTACGTCCACGCTCCCTGTTGCAAGTGGTATTGATGGGCTTTGTCCTGGTATTGATGCCGCTGGGCGGCATGATCTGGCACGACAGCCAGGCCCTTGAACACCTCAGTCAACTGACCAGCGATGAGCTGGAACGGGCGGTGCGCGATACCCGACGAGCGACGCTGCTGACTACCCAGGCCATCGATCTGGAACGAACTCTTCGTCGTTATGCCGTGCTGGGGGACGAACGCATTCTGGCCAGCTACCAGCAGCAGCTGGCGAGCTATCGCAGCCTGCTCGCCGACCATCAGATCTCGATCCCGGATGCCGAGGCTTACACGGGTCTCGAGCAGGCGCTGACCTGGCTCGACAGCCTGCAGGATCTGACTCGTGCCAAAGCTGAGTCGACCAGTCCGAAATTTGATGAATTCAATCATGTGAATCAGCAGCTTGAGATAATTACCCGCAGCCAGGTTGACGAGCACGTGAGCCGGGTGCGGGCCACCATCGCCGATCTGATGACGGAGATCTGGTGGGTCAGCGGTTTCGTGGCCGTGCTCAGCCTGCTGATGGTATTGCTGTTCACCTATCTGATCATTCACCCTGTACGTCAGATTGAGTCGCGGATCTTGAGCCTGGGTGCTGGTGTGGAGCCGGACAAACGCCCGGTGGACGGGCCAGCCGAACTGGTGTTGTTGGGGGAGCGGATCGGCTGGTTGCACGACAAGTTGAAGGAGCTGGAGCAGCAGAAATATCAGTTCCTGCGTCATGTCTCCCACGAGTTGAAAACCCCGCTGGCGGTGCTGCGGGAGGGGGCAGACCTGCTTTCAGAGCAGCTTGTAGGGCCGCTGACCCCGGATCAGCAGGAGATCTGCCAGATGCTGGAGGAGAACAGTCGCAGGTTGCAGACTCTGATCGAACGCCTGCTCGATTTCAACCGCCTCAGCCAGCAGGAGGTGTTCAGCTTGACCCCGGTGGCGCTGGCGCCCCTGTTGTCAGAATTATCTGCCGAGTACCGGCTGGCGCTGGAATCCAAACAAATCAGTGTACACTTGCCGACCGATCCAATCAGGCTGCAGGCTGAGCCGTATCGTTTACGGCTAATCCTAGATAATCTGTTTTCCAATGCGGTCAGTTATGGCGCCAAGGGGGGGCAGATCTGGGTCCGCGCCGGGCAGGATGCCAATGGCGGCTGGTTGGAGGTGGCCAATGAAGGGCCCGCCATTCCGGTGGCCGAGCGAGAACGGATCTTCGAGCCGTTCGAGCAGGGCAGCATAGTGCGGCAAGGTTTGTTGAAGGGCTCCGGTATGGGGCTCTCCATCGCTCGCGAGTCGGCGATGAGTCTTGGCGGCGAGTTGGTATTGGTTGAAGATGAACAGGCTGATGTCTGTTTCCGGTTGACGTTGAAGTGAAGCTTAAGATGAAACTATGTGTTGTTCCGGTATTGATGATGGGCCTGCTCACAGGCTGTTCTCTGTTGCCAGTGCGTGAACCGGTGGCGTCGTCAGATCACGCCCTCGCCAAGCGGATGGAGTTTGCCAACAAGGAGATGCAGGTGCGCCTGCAGTACTCGGACTGGTTGCTCGCCAGCCACGCCCAGCAGCGGGTGCAGGAGCGTCAGCGCCTCAAGGGGGCGACCGACATCGAGAGCCGGGTCAGTTTGGCCATGGTCAACACCCACCCGTCTGAATCGGTGGCAAATCGCCGGGCCGGGCTGGACAAACTCAAGAGCCTGCTGCCCGAGCTGGGATTGGATGCCCAGGCCTTCCTGCGCAGCTGGATCGCCCTCGGCGAGGAGTTGTTGTTGCGCGACAGCCGACGGGACGATCAGAGCCAGGAGGTGCAGCGTTTGCGCCGCCAGATAGAGCAGCTCTCCGCCATCGATGAACAGCTCAATCAGCGCAAGTTGAACGGCAATGGCGAGGCGCTGAAATGAGTCGCATCCTGCTGGTCGATGACGATGTCAGCCTGCTCAAACTGATGAGCATGCGCCTGCGCAGCCAGGGCTACGAGGTGGATACCGCCGATAGCGCCGAAGGGGCGTTGGACCGGCTGCGTCAGCAACGAGCCGACCTGGTGCTGAGTGATCTGCGCATGACCGGCATGGACGGGCTGGCGCTATTCGAGCGTATCCAGTCCCAGTGGCTGGGGCTGCCGGTCATCATCATGACTGCTCACGGCACCATACCGGACGCCATTCAGGCCACCCGTTCCGGGGTGTTCAGTTTTCTTACCAAGCCCATCGACAAGGATGAGCTGTTCGCCACCATAGAACATGCGCTGAGCCTGACGCGCCCAAAGCAGCAACAGGAGTGGCAATCTCTGATCCTGACTCGCAACCCGCAGATGGAGCAGTTGCTGATCCAGGCCAACAGCATCGCCGGCATGGAAGTGCCTGTGCTGATCATGGGTCCGTCCGGTTCCGGCAAGGGGGTGATGACCCAGGCGCTGCATCAGGCCAGCAGTCGTCGTGACAAGCCGCTGCACGCCATCAACTGTGCGGCCCTGCCGTGGCCGGCACTGGACCTGCAGTTGTTCGGCGAGGACGGTCAATCCGGTCTGTTCGAGCAGGCCAAGGGGGCGACCCTGTTTCTCGATGAAATCGGGGATCTGTCGGAGTCCTTGCAGGCCAAGCTGCTGCAGGTGCTACAGGAGTATGGGCAGGGGACCCCGGAGGTGAGGGTCATCAGCTCCAGCCACCAGGATCTGGTGGCGGCGATGGAGGAGGGACGCTTTCGGGAGGATCTTTTCTATCGCCTCAACGTGGCGAACATCACATTGCCCCCCCTTAGCGCCCGCAGCGAAGACATCCCGCTGCTGGCCAGACAGGCACTGGACGAATACCGCAGCCGGCACGGCGACTGCGCCGCCCTTGGCTTCTCGCCGGAGGCTCTGGCCTTGCTGGCGGCCGCGGGTTGGCCCGGCAACGTGCGCCAGCTTTACAGCGTAGTGGAACAGTTGGCCAGCCTCTGCTGCAGCCCGGTGATCGGTGCCGCCATGGTGGAGTCCGCCCTGAGCGGTGGCAGCGGTGGCATCCCCTCGTTCAACGAGGCGCGGGCCGAGTTCGAGAAGGAGTATCTGATCCGCCTGCTGCGCACCACTGAGGGCAACGTAACACTGGCGGCCAACATGGCGGGCAGAAATCGTACCGACTTTTACAAGTTATTGAATCGGCACGGTATAGAGGCAGCAAACTTCAAGTCGAAGGGATGAGTCGGAGTGTATAGATCTGGGTTCCGGCGAAGGATTATCCGCCAGTGAACGCCACTCAGGCCGGATCGACCACGGCGGTGGCGGCTTGGGCTTTCTGGGTTTTCTGGGAGAGCCAGAGGCCGCTCGCCTTCATCAGATAACCAAACAGCGCGCCAATCACCAGAGAAGGCAGTATCAGTCGCCACTCTCCCGCCGCCCCGAAGGTGGCGCAGCAACCGGCGAAGGTGCCGGGAATGTAACCGAGCCACTGCTGTTTGGCCTGCACGCACATCAGGGTTGCGACCACTCCCGTCATCATGTAGCCCGCCACACCGGCCCCCCACCAGGCATCCCCATGGATCAGCAGCAGGGCCCACAACATGCCGCTGACATTGCACAGCATGGTCTGCAGCAGTGCCTTGTAGCCACCACTGGAGGCGAAGTAGCTGGTACAGCCGAGGAAGCCGACCCAGGAGATGAGGCCGAGGGCGACGGCGACCCAGCCCCAGAAGGCGGAGAGGATCCCGGTCGTGATGGCGATGGCGATCAATGGGCTCATGGTGTGACTCTTCAGTAGTGACATCTGGAAAAGGGGGGAGCCTACCCCTCGCAGGAGGGGCGGCAAGCAGGGGCGGAATTGTGTGTGATCTTCATCACTCATTTCAACTCAGGAATACGCTTGCGCTCGCGAAAAAAATTCATTGGTGGTGCTTTTGACCCTGCGCCATAGTTAGAGGCCCTGTCCTGCTCATGGAGTGAGTCTGATGGTGCCAAATGTGATCGTTCCTCTGCTGGTATTCGTAGTCCTGTTCCTGGTCGGTACCATGGCCAAGGCCCTGCCCCTGCACCAGCTCATGTAAATTGGTGTGAAATAAAACTTGGCCGGGGCGGGTCTTATGGTTGTCACCCTCATAGCCCCGGGAGTTTTTCCATGTTGATCAAGTACCACTCTTCCCATCATCCCGCCGAACAGGATGTCACCCCGGAGGCTGTCTATCAGGATCGTCGTCTCATCCTGAAGGGACTCGGGCTGGGGGCTGCCACCCTGGCGTTTCCCACTCAGGCGGGTGTGCTTGATCTCTTCTCCGCCGACAAGCCGACTCCTGCCGCCGCAACCAGGCCACTCAACATCCGTGCCGCCGCTCGCCCAGAAGGAGTGATTATCACCCCGGAGGAGAAGGCCACCACCCACAACAACTTCTATGAGCTGGGCACCGACAAGGGGGATCCGGCTCGCAACGGTCACACCCTTAAACCCGAGCCCTGGCAGTTGCGGGTGGAGGGGGAGGTGGCCAAACCCTTCACCCTGGATGTGTGGGATCTCATCAACAAGAACACGCTCGAGGAGCGGATCTACCGGCTGCGCTGTGTGGAAGCGTGGTCCATGGTGTTGCCCTGGAGCGGTATCTCGCTGGCGGAACTCATTCGCCGTGCCGAGCCCAACAGTCGCGCCAAGTTCGTGGCCTTCGAAACCCTCTATGACCCCGAACAGCTGCCGGGACAGGCGTCCCGCTCCCTCGGTGGCGGCATCGATTATCCCTACGTGGAGGGGTTGCGCATCGACGAGGCGATGAACTCGCTCTCCTTCCTGGCGATGGGCCTCTACGGCAAGACGCTGCCCGCCCAGAACGGGGCCCCCATCCGGCTGGTGGTGCCCTGGAAGTACGGCTTCAAGAGCATCAAGAGCATAGTTTCCATCCGGCTGGTGGAAGAGATGCCACCGACTACCTGGAATCTGCTGGCATCGAACGAATATGGCTTCTACGCCAACGTCAATCCACAGGTGGATCACCCGCGCTGGAGCCAGGCCAGCGAACGCTTCATCGGCGAGGGGGGCATCTTTGGCGCCAAGCGTCAGCCGACCCTGATGTTCAATGGTTACGCCGACGAGGTGGCTTCACTCTATCAGGGGATGGATCTGAGAAAATGGTATTGAGATTGACGTCGACACATATCAAGGGCTTGCGGGCCATGGTGCATCTGGGCTCCCTCGGCTTTCTGCTCTGGCTGGCATACGCCCTGCCAGCCGGATTGCTGGGAGGGGATCCGGTACAGGGGCTGACCCACTATCTCGGCAAGGGAGCGTTGCACCTGCTGCTGCTCACCCTGCTGGTGTCACCGCTGGCCAAACGCTGGCGTCAGGGGCAGCTCATCAAGCTGCGCCGTCCCCTCGGGCTCTGGTGCGCGGCTTGGGCCGGGTTGCACTTTATGGTCTGGCTGGGGCTGGATCTGCAGTTCGACTGGGGCTTGATTGGCGGCGAGCTGGTGAAGCGCAGCTACATAGTGGTGGGGGCGCTGGCGCTCTTGCTGCTGGTGGCGCTGAGCCTGACCTCGATCCCGGCTCTGCTGCGGGTCATGGGGCCGGCCTGGCAGAAGCTGCACAACTGGATCTATGCCGTCGCCCTGCTGGTGCCTGTGCACTACTGGTGGTCGGTGAAGAGTGGCTGGCAGGAGCCGCTCATCTATTTGCTGCTGGCTTGTGCCTTGCTGTGGCCACGACGGGACAAGTTCCTTCGCCCTTGGCGGCAGCGTCTGCACCAGAAACTGAAAGAGGCGTGACTCATCGCTCGCTTATCCAGTCGCGCAGCGTACCGCATAGCAAAAGAGGCCTAGTCGGCCTCTTTTTTGGTGATGTCGCCCGTATAGGCATCGACCAGCAGCTGTACTCGCTGCGCTTGGGCATCCAGGGTTTCTACCTCGAATTTATCCCCTTCCAGCTGCACTTCCCGAATGTCGTGATACCCTTGGGCCAACAGCAACTTGACCAGCGCCGGCATGTCGAGACGTGCCTGGGCCGCCCAGCCAAGGGTGGAAAAGAGGCAAAAGATCAGCAGGAGACTGCGTGGGATCATATTCATTCCGGATTCATGGCTGGCAGACTATAAACGGCATTATGTTAGGTTTTTGGAGATGAATCATCCATGAATAGAGCCCTGTCTCTGCTTGGGTTGCTGTTGCCCGTGATGGTGCAGGCGACCACGCCGAACGAGGCCTTGCTGCAACAGGCGGTCAGCGAGGGTCGGATCAGGCCCTTTCATGAGGTGATGGAGGTGGCCTCCCGCCTGCCGGTGCGCGTGCTGCGCGTCGATCTGGGGGAAGAAGATGGCGTCTGGTTGTATGAGCTCAAGCTTATTGACAGCGAGAACAGTGTCATCAAGGTGGGCTATCGTGCCGACAATCTGGAAATGGTGTGGCTCAAGGGTCATCATCTGGAGCGGTTGTTCGAGCCTCGCCCTCCGCAGGAAGAAGAGTGACCCCGCTGGGCGCCCGGGCAGCCATTGCTACTCGACCCACCCTCTCCGCTGACGCAAGTGTAACCCTGCTTTGGATACCCATTTATGCGCATTCTGATAGTTGAAGATGAGAAGACTCTGGCGGGCCAGCTGGCAGAACAGCTGCGCTTGTCAGGCTTCGTGACCGATCTCTGCCACGATGGCAACGAGGCCGGTTTTCTCGGCGAGACCGAGCCCTATGACGCCATCATTCTGGATCTCGGCCTGCCCGGTCGCGATGGCCTGAGCGTGCTGAAAGAGTGGCGCAGCAAGGGGATAGATACCCCGGTGCTGGTGCTGACCGCCCGTGGCCAGCTGCACGAGAAGATTGAAGGGCTCAATGCCGGGGCCGACGACTACCTCACCAAACCGTTTCAGGTGGCCGAGCTGGTGGCGCGGGTGCAGGCGCTGGTTCGCCGGGCGGCGGGCAATGCCAGCTCGATCCTGGAGATAGGCGGAGTGCGGCTCGACATGGCGGCCTCCCAAGTGTGGTACGAAGGCACACCCATCAAGCTCACCGCCCACGAGTTCCGGGTGCTGGGTTACCTGATGCAGCACAGGGGCAAGGTGGTATCGCGCAGCGAACTTATCGACCACATCTATGCCCAGGACTTTGATCGCGACTCCAATACCGTCGAAGTGTTCATCGGCCGGATCCGCAAGAAGACCCACGCCGATCTGATTGAGACTGTACGGGGCCTCGGATACCGGATCAACGAATGAGACAGGCCTTGATGCAACTGTTGCCAGGGCGCACTGAATGAGGCTGGTACGGACCCTGCGGGGGCGGTTGGTGGTCATAGCCCTGGTCTGGTGCGGCCTGTTTCTGTTCGCCACCGGTTTCAGCCTGCAGACCATGATGCGCAACTACTGGCAGGAGGCCGAGGCCGATGGCCTGCGACTGCAGCTCTATGATTTGCTCTCCCGGCTTGAGATCCAGCCAGACGGTCTGCCCATCGTCACCGAGCCCATGGCCGACCCTCGCTTTCGCCAACCCTATTCCGGCTACTACTGGCAGCTGGAGCTGGGGGATGCCGTGGTCAACCGTTCCCGCTCCCTGTGGGATGTGCACCTCAGCGTCCACGGCCTGAAGTCGGCGTTTGGCGATCCCGACCTGTTCGTTGGCAAGGGGCCCAACAAGGAGCCCCTGTTAATCATGACTCGTGCCGTGCTGCTGCCTGGTTCGGATCGGGTGTTTACTCTGGTGATGGCCAAGGACAGCAGTGCCCTGACCCAGACCCTGAAGAAGACCCGGCTCAGCCTGTTCCTCGGTCTCGGCTTTGCCGCAACTGGCCTGGTGCTGGGCTTCATGTTCCAGATCGTCTATGGTCTGCGCCCGCTGCATTTGTTGCGCCGTGAACTGGGACGGGTGCATCAGGGTCATCAGGAGGGGTTCCGGCTGCGTTATCCGCTGGAGATCCAGCCGCTGGTGGAGGACATCAACCGCCTGCTGCACCATTACAGCGAGCTGTTGCAACGGGCCCGCTCCCACACTGGTAATCTGGCCCACGCCCTCAAGACGCCGCTCAGTATCATGCGCAATCAGGTGGCCCAGTTGTCAGCCGAGGATCAGGCCGCCATCGGCGAGCAGCTCGACCAGATCCAGCGCCACATCGACTATCACCTCGGCAAGGCACGGGTGACGGGGGCAGCCAAGATCCTCGGGGTCTCGACCCCGGTGCGGGCGCGGGTGGAGTACATCTGCCGCGCCTTCTCCCGCCTCTATCCGGGCAAGGAGGTGGATCTGCAGGTGCCCGCCAATCTGGCGGTCGGGGTGGAGGAACAGGACTTCGACGAGATGGTGGGAAATCTGCTGGAAAATGCTTTCAAGTGGTCGGCCGGTCAGCTGCGCATCTCCAGTGCCGAGCTGGGGGGCTGGATCACCCTGCGCATCGAGGATGACGGCCCCGGTATGAGCGAGGATCAGATCGCCAAGGCGGTGCTGCGTGGGGTACGCCTCGACGAGAAGGTGCCGGGTTCTGGGCTCGGCCTCAACATAGTTTCCGATCTGGCCGAGGCTTACAGAGGCAATCTCATCATGGGCCGGGCGGAATTGGGCGGTCTGGCGGCGTCTCTGTCATTGCCCAAGGTGGCCAGGGTAGAGAGCTAGGTATTCAAGCCTTGTCATGAGGCGGATGGAAGTGGGACGGTCCGTTCCCTGTCACCGCTCAAGGTGGCAAGGGGAGCAGGCCAAGCATAAAATAAGACACACTTGTTCAAGCCTGAGGAAGGGTAGCAATGACAGACGATCCATGGGCACTATGTCATCTTGATGACTCGTTCGATTCCTCTGTGTTGGGGGTCAAGGGGGCTCAGCTCCAGTGGTTCGAGGACAGAGAGAGCCTGATCGAATTTCTGCTGGAAGATTTCATCGATCTGCTGGCCGATGTGGGTGAGCTGGACGAAGACGAAATCGCCAGCGCCCGCGAGCGCTTCACCTTGCTGGTAGAGCAGATCAGAGACGATCGCGGTCTGGTGGATGCGCTCAACGATCTCGCTTCCGGCCTGCGCCGCATTGCCTGGCTGGGGCCGCTCTCCGAGCTGGCCGAGGTCAGCGACGACTTCGCCGCCGGCCTGCGCCGCTATTTCTGGACCCAATATGACGGTGATGAAGATGATCCGGATGCCTGGGTGCCGGAAGAGCTTTGGCCCCAGCTGGTGGAATGTGCGGAAGAGTACATGCAAGAAGGTGACTTCTGAGTCACTTTGTCCATGCTCCGGCCGCTGAGCGGGTGGCGTGTGCGGAAGAGTACATGCAGGAAGGGGATTTCTGAGTCACCACTGCCACAGCAAATGGACAGCAATAAAAAACGGCGCCTGATGGCGCCGTTTTTGTTGGTCGAGACTGATTCAGCCGTTGGTCGGTACCGCGTGGGCGGTGTTGGCCAGCGCGGGGCCTGTGTACTTCTCGATCTGCAGTTGGGCCATGTGGCCGCAGTTGCCCTGTGCCAGGCTGGAGGTGCCTTCGTCGAAGGTGAGGCAGTTGACGTTGCCGTTCTTGCAAATGCTGCCTGCTTCGCCCGGCTTGGCAGGGTCGAACCAGGCCCCTTCGCAGATCCGCACCACTCCCTGACGTACATCCTCGGAGAGCAGCGCCCCCACCAAAATCTGGCCGCGCTCGTTGAAGGCGCGAACCAAATCTCCCTGCGCGATGCCGCGCGCCTTGGCATCCACAGGATGGATCATGATCGCCTCGCGATCGGCGATGGCGAACTTGTCCCGCAGCGGGGTGTTGTCGAGCTGGGAGTGCAGCCGCTGGGTCGGGTGCGAGGTGTTGAGCGACAGCGGATAACGTGCCGCTCCTTCACTCTTGACCCACTCCTTGGGCTCATACCACTTGGGATGGCCGGCGCAGTCGGCATAGCCCATCCCTGCCACCGTGTTGGAGAAGATCTCGATCTTGCCGGACGGGGTACCGAGCGGGTTGAGCAGCGGGTTCTCGCGAAAATCGGCGTGACGGATCCACTGGCGGTTTGCCTCGGGGATCGGGAAGCGGATGTAGTTGTTGGACTCCCAGAACATGTTGAACGGCGGCAGCGCCACGCGGGCACCGCGGGCCTGCGCCGCCATGCCGTCGTACATCTGTTTGAGCCACAACATCTCGTCCTTCCCTTCGGTGTACTGATCCTGCACGCCCAGCTTGGCGGCGATGGCACTGAAAATATCGAAGTCGTTGCGTGACTCGTGCTGGGGCGGCACGCACTGGTGCATCGGGAACACATAGCGCTGGGAGTAGTCGCCGCCCATCTCCAGATCGTTGCGCTCGTAGCTGGTGGTGGCCGGCAGCACGATATCGGCGTGCTTGGCGGTGGCGGTCCAGTAAGGCTCGTGGACGATCACGGTCTGCGGCTTGCGCCACGCCTGCAGCAGATTGTTGGTGTCCTGATGGTGGTGGAAGGGGTTGCCGCCCGCCACGTAGACCAGCTTGATGTCCGGATAGGTCACCTTGCGACCATTGAAGTCGATGGTCTTGCCCGGGTTGGCGAGACAGTCGGCGATGCGTGCCACCGGGATCGGTGCCGGACTGCTCTTCGGTGCGTTGCCGGCGGAGATACCCGCCAGAATCCCCCCCTTGGCGGTGGGACTGCCGCCGGAGGAGTAGTGATAGCTGAAGCCGTAGCCGCCGCCCGGCAGGCCGATCTGGCCCAACATGGAAGCCAGGGTCACCAGCATCCAGTTCGGCTGTTCGCCATGCTGCTGACGTTGCATGCCCCAACCGGCCATGATCATGGTGCGCTTGGCCGCCATGTCGAGGGCCAGCTGGCGAATCACCTTGGCATCGACGCCGCAGACGCTGCTCGCCCACTCGGCGCTCTTCGGCTGACCGTCATCCTTGCCCAGCAGGTAGGCGAGGAACTTGTCGAAGCCGACGGTGTAGCGATCAAGGAAGGCCTGGTCGTGCTTCTGCTCGGTATACAGGGTGTGAGCTACCCCCAGCATCATGGCCACGTCGGTATAGGCGTTCGGGGCAATCCACTCGGCCCCGGCCAGCTTGGCGGTCTCGTTGTAAACGGGGTCGATGCTGATGATGCGGGTGCCCTTCTCCTTCAGTGCCTGGAAGCCGGCCTGACCCTCGTGGTCTGGCATGTTCCAGCTGTTCTTCAGGGTGACCTGGGCGTTGACCCCCCACAGCACCACCAGTTCGGCGTGCTCGACCACGTTGGGCCAGGCGGTCTGCTGCTCATACACCTCGATGGAGCCCATCACGTGGGACATGATCACCTGGGCTGCGCCGGTAGAGTAGTCACCGGCATAGCCGGTGAAGCCGCCGGAGAGGTTCATCAGGCGGTGCAGCAGGGTGCGGCTGTTGTGGAACATGCCGACGCTTTTCCAGCCATAGGAACCGGCATGAATCGCCTGCGGGCCAAAGTCGCTCTGCACCCGGCCTATCTCGCCGGCCACCAGTTCGATCGCCTTGTCCCAGCTCACCCGCACCCATTCGTCGGCGCCGCGCAGCTCGGGTTTGGCGCCCGGGCCGTGTTCCAGCCAGCTCTTGCGCACCATGGGGTACTTGATGCGGTTCTTGGCGTGCACCTGATAGGGGGCCATGTCGATGAGATCGTTCGGCGCCGGATCATCGGCCACCGGCTGGACGCGCACCATGCGACCATCCTCGACGATCGCCTCGAAGGCACCCCAGTGGGCGCCGGTCAGAATGCCTTTCTGGGCCGGGACCAGAGTCGGGAACTGGCTCAATGCGGTGCTGATGGCCTGTGCCAGCGCACTTTTGGGGAAAATGCCGCCGAGCAGGGGCAGGGCCGCGCAGGCGCCGAGTCCCTTGAGCAGATTGCGGCGGGACAGATTGGTCTTCTTGTCGTTGAAAAAAGTCATAACGGTTTTCCTCTGTTCCAGCCTTAGTGTGCCGCGTTCATGTCACTGGCATGCTTCTGGACATACTGGGTCAGCATGCGAGCCTGTTCCGGGGTCAGGGAGGTACGAGATTCCATCCCCTTGATGACACCGATCCACTGGTTGGCATTGAAGTGATCCAGCGCGGTGAGGCCGTGGCAGCCGGTACAGTTGTTGGACATCAGGGTGGAGGCGTATTGCCACAGCTTGCCCTGATCGCCGATGAGCTGGGTCTGGTCTACCCAGGCGGTCAGCTTGACCTGATGCCAAGTGAGGTTGGTGGCGTTGTCGGTTTCGCTCTGGCCAGTGACCAGCGCCTTCTTGGCTGCATCGCCGACCAGTACGCTGAGGATCCGTTTGCCCGGCGCGGCATAGAACACTTCGCTCACCCCGTCCTGTTGCCAGCCTTCGATCTGCACCTGGGCGCGACCATTCTCGTTGGCCAGTACTTCCACCTTGGTGGAGGGCATCAGGGTGCCTTCGTCCGTCTTGGCGGCGGCATCGAGGAACAGCGGGGTGGTGGCGATGGCGTAGCGGGTGGTGACGTTGGCCGGGGTCTGGGCCGCAGCCTGCGCCAGCTCGCTCGCGCCGGCAGCAGCCAGGCCGCTCATGTCAGGCATGATGTGGGCGACACCGCGGTGGCAGTCGATACAGGTCTGGCCCTCCTTGATAGCGACCGGGTGTTCGGCACGGGCATTGGGACGCTGGGCCAGAATGTCCATCGCCGTATAGCTGTGGCAGCTGCGGCAGGTAGCCGAGTCGTTGGCCTTGAGCTCGTCCCAGACGGATTGGGCCATCCGCAGCTTATGCGATTCGTATTTTTCCGGGGTGTCGAGGGTGCCGATCGCCTCGTGATAGATATCCTTCACGGCGCGGATCTTGGTCCACAGATAGGCGCTGGGTTCATTGGGGATGTGGCAGTCTGCACACTCGGCCCGGATGCCTTTCACGTTCTGGAAGTGAACGCTGCCCTGATACTCGGCGAGTGGGGTCTGCATGGAGTGACAGGAGACGCAGAACTCGGTAGAGCTGGTTTTATGCATCACTGTCACTGTGACACCCAGTGCCGCGACACCCAGCAGGGCCCCGAGCAGCAGGAGCCAGAACCAGGTCTTTCTCAATAATTTTCCAAGCATGGCGGCGTTTTCCTACGATCAAATATTACCAATATAGTAGTAGTCAGAGGGAGGTAGCAGCTTGACCTTCATCATGATTTTTATTTCGAAAAATTACTTTTAATTAAGATATTATTTTTGTTTTATCTTTTTTTTTGAATTTAATTTAATGTCATGCCTTTTCTCATCTCATTCTCACTCGTTCGGATCAGTTTTCATTAGATGACCCGCATGAGCATCCTGAAGGGTAGTAGCATCCTTGCTCCCGAGTCGTACCGCTGATCGACAGCGTGCCCGTGATCACCGAATCTGCGGGTGGCCGGGCTTGGGCTTTGCAAAAGGCTCGGTATATACTGTTCGCATATACAGTATCCAGGTGTGTTTGCCATGCGACTCTTTATCGCCGAGAAGCCCAGTCTGGGCCGCGCCATTGCCGATGTGTTGCCCAAGCCCCACAAGAAGGGGGAGGGCTTCATCGAGACTGCCCAGGGGGACGTGGTGACCTGGTGCATCGGTCATCTGCTGGAGCAGGCCGAGCCCGATGCCTACGACGCCGCCTTCAAGCAGTGGCGGATGGAGCAACTGCCCATCATCCCCGCCCAGTGGCAACTGGTGGCCAAGCCCAAGACCAAAACCCAGCTCACCGTCATCAAGCGGCTGATCAAGCAGGCCGACTGCGTGGTGAATGCGGGTGACCCTGACAGGGAAGGGCAACTGCTGGTGGACGAGGTGATCGATTTTCTCGGCTACCCCAAGACCAGGCCAGTACAGCGCTGCCTCATCAGCGACCTCAACCCGCCGGCGGTGCGCCGTGCCCTCGACAAGCTCAGAGACAACAAGGAGTTCGTGCCGCTGGCGGTGTCGGCGCTGGCCCGCAGCCGCGCCGACTGGCTCTATGGCATCAACATGACCCGCGCCTACACCCTGCTCGGTCGCAAGGGCGGCTGCAGCGATCTGCTGTCGGTCGGCCGGGTGCAAACTCCGCTGCTGGGGCTGGTGGTGCGGCGGGATCTGGAGATAGAAGCTTTCGTGCCCAAGCCCTTTTACGAGGTGCTGGCCCATGTGGTGACTGAAGGTAACGAGCGCTTCAGTGCCAAGTGGCTGCCTTCCGAGGCCTGCCTGCCCTGGCAGGATGAGGAGGGGAGGGTGCTCAACCGGGCGCTGGCGGAGAAAGTGGTCAGTCGAATCAATGGCCAACCTGCATCGGTGGAAGAGGTCGAGGAGCAGGCCCGCAAGCAGACGGCGCCGCTGCCCTACAACCTCTCCAGCCTGCAGATCGATGCCGCCAAGCGTTTTGGCATGGATGCCAAGCGGGTGTTGGATGTCTGCCAGGGGCTTTACGAGCGCCACAAGCTCATCACTTATCCCAGATCCGACAGCCGTCACCTGCCGAGCGATCACTTTAACCGCGCTGGCCAGGTACGGGATGCCATCGCCGCGACCGCGCCGGCGCTCGCCAGAGCGGTGAGCGAGGCGGACGGCAAGATCCGCAGCAAGGCGTGGAACGACAGCAAGGTGGATGCCCACCACGCCATCATCCCCACCGAAAAGAGCGGCAACGAGACCAGCCTCAGCGGCGATGAGGCCAAAATCTACGGTCTGGTGGCGCGCCAATACCTGCTGCAGTTCTATCCACCGTTCGAGTACAACGACAGCAAGGTGCTGCTGCGTATCGCGGGCGGTCTGTTCCAGGCCAAGGCGCGGCGGATCCTCAAGGCCGGCTGGAAGGCCCTGCTGGGGGTGGAAGAGGATGACGACGAAGAGAAAGCCGGTACCCTGCCCGCCCTGAAAGAGGGGGAGCAACTGCTGTGCGAGCGCGGCGAGCTGCTGGAGAAGATGACCCAGGCGCCCAAGTCGTTCACCGATGCCACCCTGCTGGCCGCCATGACTGGCATAGCCCGCTACGTGCAGGATCCCGAGATCCGCAAGACACTGCGTGAGACCGACGGCCTCGGCACCGAGGCGACCCGGGCGGGGATCATCGATCTGCTGTTCAAGCGCCGTTTTCTGGTGCGCCAGGGCAAGAGCATCAAGGGCACACCCACCGGACGGGCGTTGATCCTGGCGCTGCCTGCCACAGCTACCACTCCGGACATGACGGCCCTGTGGGAGCAGAGCCTGGGCCAGATTGCCGAACGGCACGCCAGCTACCAGCAATTTATGGGGCCGCTGACGGATCAGTTGAACGCCTTGATAGAGGGTGCCAGGCAGGACTCTGGCGCCAGTTTCAGCGCTTTGCCCAAGGCAGCGCCGGGGGCCAGCAAGCAGCGCTTCACCCGCCGCAAGAGCAGCGCGGGGACGGTGGGTACAGCTCGCAAGAGTGCGGGCAAGCGGCCAGCCAAAGCCAAGGTGGCCTGAGCGGTTGAGCAGGGTGTCTATACCGAGCAAGAGAAAGGGGCCATGATGGCCCCTTTCTCTTGCTGATGCGGGCTCAACCCGTATAGACCCCCTCTTCCGGGTACTTGATACGGGTCTCGCTCGGGCGTGCCAGCATGAAAGCCAGGGTCAGCGGGCCGAGACGACCGCAGATCATCACCAGCACCAGAATGAGCTTGCCCGGCTCGCTCAGACCGGCGGTGATGCCGGTGGATAATCCCACAGTGGCAAACGCCGATATGGTCTCGAACATGATCTTGTCGAAGGATTGCTGCTCCGTGAGCATAAGCAGAAACATGGCCAGCATCAGCACCATGGTGCTGACGATGATGATGGCCAGCGAGCGGGTCACTATCTGGGGCGACAGGGTCCGGCCAAAGGCGGTGACGTGGGGTCGCTTGGTCAGGAATGCCCTGGTCGCCAGCAGCACAACCGCAAAGGTGGTCACCTTGATACCGCCACCAGTAGAGGTGGCACCAGCGCCGATAAACATCAGCATCATCATGAACAGCAAGGAAGCCGGTACCATCTGACCCACGTCGATGGAGTTGAAACCCGCAGTCCGCGTACTGGTGGACTGGAAGAAGGCTGCCAGCCATTGGCCGCCGAGGGAGGCCTTGCCGAGGGTGCCCGGGTTGTTGTGCTCCAGTAGCCAGAACATCAGGGTGCCCAGCAGCAGCAGGGTCGGCGTCATGATCAGCATCAGCTTGCTGTGCAACTTCAGCTTGCGCCAGCGGCGGTTGCGCACCAGATCGACGATGACGGTGAAGCCAATCCCCCCCAGGATGATCAACGCCGCTATGGTCAGGCTGATGATGGGGTCGTCTCGGTAGTCCATGAGATTGTTCGCGAACAGCGAGAAACCGGCGTTGTTGAAGGCCGATACCGCGTGGAAGAAGCTGACATAGAGGCCGCGCTCCCAACCCATCTCGGGCACCCAGCGTATGGCCATCAGGCCGGTGCCAATCAGCTGGGCGATAAAGGCGAACAGCACGATGCGTTTCACCAGTTGGATGATGTTGACCGAGCCCTCCTGGCCCAGTGCCTCCTTGGCCAGCACCTGCTGGCGCAGACCGACTCGTTTGCTGAACATGGCGATCAGCAGCAGCGTCATGGTCATCTGGCCCAGGCCACCAATCTCCATCAGCATCAGCAGGAAGATTTGCCCCTGCAGGGTGAAGGCGGTGCCGGTATCCACCACCCCAAGGCCGGTTACGCTGATGGCCGAGGTGGCGGTGAACAAAGCGTTGACGAAGGTGACCTCGCCATTGTGGCTGGAGGGTTGCACCAGAAACAGGGTACCGACCAGTAATATGATCAGGAAACTGCCCAGGATCAGCTTTGCCTCGCTCCAGCGGGACTCATCGTCCCGGTGCAGGGCGAAGGCGTAGCTGCTACGCCAGCGTGTCATAAGGTTTCCAGCCAGTGGTCGATGGCGTGCTTGTTGCCCGCCAGGATCAGGATGTCACCCAGTTGCAACTCCATCTTGCCGGTCAGCACGTTGTGCAGCACCTGGCCACGCTTGATGGCCAGCAGTTGCAGATCTGTCTGTTGCAGCAGGTGCAGCTCGGCCAGGGTGCGGCCATTTTGCGGCAGACCTATGACGAACTCGGTCAACACCATGTCGTGACCCAGCTCCAGATAGTCGAACAGCCGGTTGTCCAGCATGCTCTGGGCGACCCGACGGCCCATGTCCCACTCGGGGTTGATCACCTTGTCTGCACCGACCTTTTGCAGGATCTTGGCGTGGAACTTGTCGCGCGCCTTGACCCAGACCTTTTTTACCCCGGCTTCTTTCAGCACCAGCGTGGTGAGTATGCTGGTCTCGAGGTTGTCGCCTATGGCGACGAAGACGATGTCGAAATTGGCCAGCCCCAGTTCGGCCACCGTGGCCTCATCGGTCGCATCGGCGACGATGACATGGTTGCAGAGGGTGGCGATCTGGCGAGTCTTGCTCTCGTCGATATCAATCGCCAGCACCTCGGCATCCTGCCGTTGCAGCTCTTCGCACAGGGCGCTGCCAAACAGTCCCAGGCCGATGACGGCAAATTGGTTGTTCATGAGTACTTCCTCAACAGTCGGAGCCGCATACTCTACTCCAGCGGATCGAGTCCGAAAAGAGGGTCGCATTTTTCGTCCGGCGGCAATATAAGGTAGACTGCCCGCTTGCCATTGTCGGGACACGCAGATGAAACTCACCCCTCACGCCTCCTTGTTGACGCTCAACACCCTTGCCCTCGATGCCCATTGCCTCTGGCTGGCGGAGGTGGAGCAGGTCGACGACCTGCAGCAACTCGTGACCAACCCTGAACTGACCGATCTGCCGCGCCTGGTGCTGGGTGGCGGCAGCAATGTGCTGTTTTGCAATGATTTTGCCGGTCTGGTTGTGCTCAACCGTTTGAAGGGCATCCAGCTGCAGGATGAAGGGGATCACTGGTTGCTGCACGTGGCGGCCGGGGAGGAGTGGCATCAACTGGTGTGTCACGCCTTGCAACAGGGCTGGTTCGGCCTGGAGAACCTGGCCCTGATCCCGGGCACGGTCGGCGCTGCGCCTGTGCAGAATATCGGCGCCTACGGAGTCGAGCTGGCCAGATTCTGTGCCTATGTCGAGGCGTTCAACTGGCAGAGTGGCCAGTTGGAACGCATCACTGCCGACGATTGTCACTTCGGCTACCGCGACAGCATTTTCAAGCACGCCTGTCAGGATTCTCATTTTATCACCGCCGTTGGCCTGCGCCTGCCCAAAGCCTGGACGCCGGTGCTGGGTTACGGCCCGCTGGCGGCGCTCGGGGACGCGCCCACCGCACAGGCGATCTTCGATACCGTCTGCGCCACCCGCCAGGCCAAGCTGCCGGATCCCGCCGTGCTCGGCAACGCGGGCAGCTTCTTCAAAAATCCGGTGGTGTCCGCTGCACTGGCCGAGTCGCTCAAACAGCGCTATCCGCAGATGCCCTGCTATCCTGCCGGGGAAGGACAGGCCAAGCTGGCTGCAGGCTGGCTGATCGATCAGTGCGGCCTCAAGGGCT
The DNA here is from genome assembly GCF_054052465.1 of Aeromonas enterica. Taxonomy (NCBI): domain Bacteria; kingdom Pseudomonadati; phylum Pseudomonadota; class Gammaproteobacteria; order Aeromonadales; family Aeromonadaceae; genus Aeromonas; species Aeromonas enterica. The sequence continues at coordinate 202,674 of NZ_JBSTYL010000006.1, forward strand.
TTGCCATCGGCCGCGCCGCCGTCCATCAGGAGCAGGCGCTGGTGCTGGTCAATCTGGGGGGGGCCAGTGCCATGGAGCTCATCGCCCTGGCGGCCCACGTGCGCGACAGCGTGGAGCAGAAATTCGGAGTGGTGCTGGAGCACGAGGTGCGCTTCATGGGCCTGACCGGTGAGACCTGGCTCGATGAGGTACTGGCATGACGCTGACTCCCACCAGGCAGACGCTGATCACCCTGCTCAGCGATGGTCAGTTCCACTCCGGCGAGCAGCTTGGCGAGCAACTCGGCATCAGTCGTGCGGCCGTGAGCAAGCACATGGCCGCCCTCAAGGAGCTGGGTCTGGATCTGTTCAGTCTGACCGGCAAGGGCTATCGGCTGGCGGTGCCCATGGCGTTGTACGATCAGGTGCAGTTGCAGGCGCTGGCTCCCATGGCGCCGGTGCACTGCTTCCCGGTGATCGATTCTACCAACCAGTACCTGCTGGAGCGGGTCAACCAGCTGCAGTCCGGCGAGAGCTGTCTGGCCGAGTGCCAGACAGCGGGGCGCGGTCGCCGTGGCAAGCTTTGGGTCTCCCCCTTTGGCTGCCAGCTGATCCTCAGCATGTACTGGCGGCTCGAACAGGGCATGGCGGCAGCCATGGGCCTGAGTCTGGCGGTCGGAGTGGCCGTGGTGCAGGCGCTGGAGTCGCTCGGTTATCCGGGCGTGGAGTTGAAGTGGCCGAACGATCTCTATTATCAGGGCCGCAAGCTGGCGGGCATTCTGGTGGAGATGAGCGGTAGCGCCGGTGCCAGCTGCAACCTGGTGATCGGGGTAGGCCTCAATCTGGCGATGCCGGCCCGGGAGGGGGAACGGATCGATCAGGCCTGGTCCGAGCTGCGCCACATACAGCCGGAACTGGTGGAGCGCAACCTGCTGGCCGCCCGCATGCTCGAGCACCTGCAACAAGCCCTGCTGACCTTCGAGCAGAGCGGCCTGGCCAGCTTTGTCGACGACTGGAACCGGCTCGATCACTTCGCTGGCCGGCCGGTGCGGCTCCTGATGGGGGAGCAGGAGATCCGCGGCGTGGCTCGCGGCATAGACGATCGCGGCGCCCTGCGCCTGGAGACAGGTGAAGGGACAAGATTCTATCTGGGGGGCGAAATCTCCCTGCGCCGGGGCGACTGAGTCCTTGTCACTGCGACAACAATGAAAGAGGGGGCCTGCGGGCCCCCTCTTCGTTCAGATACTGTGTGCCTCGGTCATCACTTGCGCAGCTTGATCTGCTCGATGGCGTGCTCGTGGCCCTTGGTCAGGATCAGGTTGGCCCGTTCCCGGGTCGGCAGGATGTTTTCCTGCAGATTCAGATAGTTGATGTCTTGCCATATGGTGTTGGCAATCTTGCTGGCTTCACTCTCCGCCAGTTTGGCGTAGTGATGGAAGTAGGAGTCGGGATCCGAGAAGGCGCCGCTGCGGAACTTGAGGAAGCGCTCGACATACCAGGTACGCAGCAACTCGGCCTCGGCATCCACATAAATGGAGAAGTCGACAAAATCCGACACGAAGACCCGATGGGGTTCCTGCGGGTAATCCATGCCGCTTTGCAGCACATTGAGCCCTTCCAGGATCAATATGTCAGGCTGTTCCACCACCTTCTTCTCATCGGGGATGATGTCGTAGATGAGGTGGGAGTAGACGGGGGCCTCGACCTTCTCGTGGCCGGCCCGGATGTTGGCGACAAACTCCACCAGATGACGGATGTCGTAGGATTCCGGAAAGCCCTTGCGACGCATCAGGCCGCGCTCTTCCAGCACTTGGTTGGGATAGAGGAAGCCATCCGTGGTGACCAGCTCCACCCTTGGGTGTTCGGGCCAGCGTTCCAGCAGTGCCTGCATGATACGGGCCGTGGTGCTCTTTCCCCCCGCTACGCTGCCGGCAATGCTGATGATGTAGGTGCCCTTGCCGCGGGACTGGCCGAGGAACTGTTCCAGCACCCGGCTGCGGCGCTGCTTGGCCTTGACGTAGAGATTGAGCAGGCGGGAGAGGGGCAGATAGATCTCTTCTACTTCCTGCAATGACACCTTCTCGTTGATCCCGCGCAGGGTCTGCAGATCGTGTTCGGTCAGGGTCAGGGGGACAGCATCGCGCAATAACGCCCATTGTTCGCGGGTGAATTGCAGATAGGGGTTATGCTCTGTCGTCATGGTGTCATCACTGTTTCTTGGGCAGGGCGACCATACACCAAGGGGTGGGGAGCGACAAGAGACGTGGCGGATTCGAGCAGAGAGTGAGTCCTTTTTTGCATACTTCCCGGCAATAATGCACATTTTGCAAGGTGCAATGGTTGCATCCCCAAAATCCTTACAATAAAATGCGCGACGCTTGGATGTCTGTCGCCTATTTGCCCGGCAAAAGCGACAAAACAACGGGTGCAAGCAGAATTACCGTTGTGGCATTTATGCATCGGAGGGGTTCCCGAGCGGCCAAAGGGATCAGACTGTAAATCTGACGGCTCTGCCTTCGAAGGTTCGAATCCTTCTCCCTCCACCATATTTCTCTGCGGTTTGAGTTCTTTGGGTTAGAGAAATGCGGGCATCGTATAATGGCTATTACCTCAGCCTTCCAAGCTGATGATGCGGGTTCGATTCCCGCTGCCCGCTCCAAGATGCTGATATGGCTCAGACGATACCAAGAGTCACACCTCCGGGTGAGTTCGGCAATCGAACCTGGCTGTCAGCACCGTTCTCTCTTCCCCACCAGATTCAAATCCATCATATAAACTGTTCTGTGGTTAGCTTGCCACCGCGTACTCAGCGTTAGTTTAGAGGGACGATCATGTCTAAAGAAAAATTTGAGCGTAATAAACCGCACGTTAACGTGGGTACCATCGGCCACGTTGACCACGGTAAAACCACCCTGACCGCCGCCATCACCAACGTGCTGGCCAAGCACTTCGGTGGTAAAGCTTTCGCCT